>JARXAG010000079.1 GCA_029866055.1 Burkholderiaceae bacterium | reverse complement strand
AATTTAAGCGTGCCCTTGGTGGTTCGCATGAAAGGTACCAACGAAGAGTTGGGCAAGAAAATGCTAGCCGATTCGGGTCTGCCTATTATCAGCGCCGACACAATGGCTGATGCCGCAACCCGCGTTGTCGCGGCGGCTAAATAATTCTGCCAGGGATACTGATATGTCGATTCTGATCAACAAAGATACAAAAGTTATTACCCAAGGTATTACCGGTAAAACCGGTCAATATCACACGCGCACCTCGCGTGCCTATGCCAATGGCGAAGCTGCCTTTGTGGCTGGTGTGCATCCTAAAAAAGCCGGCGAAAATTTCGAAGGTATTCCGATTTTTGCCTCGGTCAAAGACGCCAAAGCAGAGACCGGTGCCAACGTGTCGGTGATCTACGTGCCGCCCGCAGGTGCCGCTGCCGCCATCTGGGAAGGCATTGAAGCCGAGTTGGACTTGGTGATTTGCATCACCGAAGGCATCCCCGTGCGCGACTTGCTTGAGATCAAGTACCGCATGGCGCAACTCAAGAGCAAAACGCTTTTGCTTGGGCCTAACTGCCCTGGTTTGATTACGCCTGACGAAATTAAGATTGGCATCATGCCTGGGCATATTCACCGTAAAGGTCGCGTCGGCATTGTCAGCCGCTCGGGTACGCTGACCTACGAGGCCGTGGCACAAGTGACCGAACTTGGTTTAGGTCAGTCTAGTGCGGTCGGTATCGGTGGCGATCCGATCAATGGCTTGAAGCACATTGATGTGCTCAAGTTATTTAACGAAGATCCTGATACAGACGCAGTCATTATGATCGGCGAAATTGGTGGTCCTGATGAAGTCAACGCCGCGCTGTGGGCAAAAGAGCACATGAAAAAGCCAATGGTCGGCTTTATTGCAGGCGTCACAGCGCCTGCTGGAAAGCGTATGGGTCATGCTGGCGCACTGATTTCTGGTGGTGCTGACACTGCAGACGCCAAGCTTGAAATCATGGAAGCTTGCGGTATTCGCACGACAAAAAATCCTTCTGAGATGGGTAAGCTTTTGAAATCAGTTCTCTAGATTTCAAGGTTGCTAGCGCTAAGCTCCGGCCTGCTTTTACAGCGGGTCGGTTTTTTTTTGCTGTCCGTGTTCAAATTGGGCTATTCGAATCATTTTTGGATGTCATCTATGACAACGCCACCACTACCTCCTCAACGCGGTCGAACTCTTCTGCAGCGTTTGTTGTTGCTTGCGGTGATCGGGATCGTTGCCAGCGTGATTTTTAACTATCTGCGCTAAAGGTTTGTCTCGAGTGATACCCCGCCATTTAACGATTGCTACGCGTGCGAGCAGACTCGCACTCTGGCAGGCTGAACATGTGCAGTCACGATTGCAACTCTTGTACCCCGAGACGCAAATCGATTTGCTCAAATTGAGTACCCGTGGCGATGAGATTTTGGATCGCAGTTTGTCAAAGGTTGGTGGTAAGGGGCTGTTTGTTAAAGAGCTTGAAAACGCCTTGCTGGATGGCAGGGCCGATTTAGCGGTGCACTCGCTTAAAGATATGCCGGTTGATATGCCCGACTTATTTGAGCTCTCAACCATTTTGACGCGCGCAGATTTTCGAGACGCGTTTGTCTCAAATCACTTTGACTCGCTGGCTGATTTACCCGAGGGGGCCGTGGTGGGTACCTCAAGTTTGCGGCGTGAGGCACAGTTGCGTGCGCGTTTTCCGCGGCTCAAGATCGAACCTCTGCGTGGTAATTTGGATACCCGTTTGGCCAAGTTAGACACGGGCCATTACGCGGCAATTATCTTGGCCGTCGCCGGCCTTGAACGTCTCGGCCTGGCGCACAGGATTCGGCAGCGCCTAACGGTCGAAGAGTCGTTGCCCGCTGCAGGGCAGGGTGCCCTGGGCATTGAGATTTTAAAACAGCGCTCTGACTTGCTTGAGCTTCTGGCGCCGCTGTCGTGTCACGAAACGACCGCCTGTGCCATGGCAGAGCGTGCGGTCTCGCGTGCCCTGGGGGGCTCGTGTCAGGTACCGTTGGCGGCCTTCGCCTCGATTCAAGGGCAGCAGTTGACAATACGAGCACTTGTTGCAACCCCTGATGGCAACACCATTTACCGGGCCCAGGCGGTGGGACGTGCGCCAGAGGCGTTAAGCCTAGGCTTGCGGGTTGCCCAAGATTTACGTGAACAGGGCGCTGCGGTGATTTTGGCGAGCTTGGCCACCACGACCGAGTCGAGTCACTCTTAGCCGCATGGCACACCTGCGCCCCACTGCGATTCTCACTAGGCCCGCTGGACGCAATACAGCATTGCTGAGGGCCTTGGGGCAGGCGGGCTGGCCCACACTCGAATGCCCGGCGCTCGACATTCAATCCGTCCCAATTCTGCCTGCTCGCGTAGCTCCTCGCCCTGAAGCGTTTGATTTGGTGGTTTTCGTCAGTCGTGCGGCGGTCGCCGGTTATCAGCACCAATTACCCCAAGGTTTTGCGTGGCCTGCCCATGTGGCGGCCGCCTGTATGGGGCCAGTCACGGCAGGAGCAGTGCGGCGTACTTTTGGTGCTGACTTGACAGTTTTGCACCCAGAGGGTGCCGTCTCACAAGACTCTGAGGCACTTTGGCCACTGATTCTCGCCCAACCGAGCTTGCCGCGCACAGTGTTGATTTTGCGTGGGCAAGACGGCCGCGAG
Organism: Burkholderiaceae bacterium; assembly: GCA_029866055.1. GTDB lineage: Bacteria > Pseudomonadota > Gammaproteobacteria > Burkholderiales > Burkholderiaceae_B > Zwartia. Next base: position 13,258 of record JARXAG010000079.1, on the reverse strand, counting down.
TGGTTAAGCGAGAAACTGCTCGCGTTGGGTGTTGCTGTGACGGTACAACAAACCTATCAGCGCGAAGTTGCCTCGTGGCCAGACCCTCTGTGCGTGTCGTTGCGCGAATTGGCAACTGCAGGCAGGCAGGCCGTGTGGCTGCTGACAAGCGTTCATGGCATCCAAGCGATTGTGCAAAAGCTTCACGAGTTAACGCTGTTGGCGTGGTTTGAGCGGTGTACGTTCGTGGTGACCCATGAGCGACTGCGCCCCGTTCTCGCCAAGGCTCTTGGATGCGAGCTCGGGCAGCTTTGCCACGAGGTGGCGAGCCCTGAGGACGAGGCAATTGTGTTGTGTTTTGATCAAATATTCGCTCGGCTCTAGTGTACTTAATAGATTGAAAATGCACGTTTATGCGGGGCAACGACTACAATACCGCTATGACAGAAACTACCTCTTCGCCGCAGTCGTCAACTCAAACCGAGCCGGCTAAGCCAGCCACGCCCGCTATTGGCTCTGCCCCCGAGCACGCTTCGCGGTTTCGTCGCAAAAGCACAGGCCCCTCGTGGTCAGTCACGTTAATGCTGGTTTTTTTGTTGTTGGCTGTGGTGGTTGCGGTCGGCGCCTGGTTTTCGCAAAAGCGTTTTGATGCCGCTGGGCGCGAGGTTGCCTCGCAAGTGCAGGGTTTTACCGCTCAGTTAGTTGAAACCAAGCGTGAAGCAAAACTTGCGCTTGGCTTGGTTGAGTCGCAGGCCAAGCTCATCGTGACTCTGCAACAGTCACTCGCCGAATCAAAAAGTCAGTTTGAAGGTCTCGAAGAGGCTTGGGCAAGTTTCAATAAAGGCATGGAAGACTCGATGCTTGCCAATGACATCGATCGCCTTGTGACGTTAGCAAGCCAGCAGTTGCGTTTGGCGAGTAACGTGAATAATGCCGTGATGGCGCTCGAAACCGCGCTGTCTACGCTGGTGCGTGCTGATCGGCCGCGTTTCGCTGCAGTTCAACGCGCCATTAGCGCAGATCTCGATCGCCTACGCGCGGTACCACTGGTTGACGTGAGCGCGCTCTCAGTTCGCCTTGAAGCGCTTGCAACCTTAATCGGGCGCGCGCCTTTATTAGTGCCTGATGCAGCGGTGCCTAACGTGGCGGCAGTGACTGCAGTGGTATCGTCAGCGCCTGCCGCTCAGCCTGCTGCGGCTCAAGCAACAGCGGCTGCGCCAGCGCCAGGCGCACCATCGGGCGTGCCGCAAACGGTGGCGACTGACCCCATTGCGACTGAGGCGTGGTGGGATCTCGCTTGGCGCAAGTCCGTACTATGGTCTAAGGCGGTGGCGGTATTTGTTGCCAAAGAATTAGCAAGTGTTGTGAGTATTCAGCGCGTGACCGATGCCAGCGCGTTATTGATGTCTCCCGAGCAAGGCGCGCAACTGCGCGCGAACTTGCGCACACGAGTGTTGACGGCACAGATGGCCTTGCTCATGCATCAGCCCTCTGTGTGGCGAGCCGAAATGGCCAGTATTGAGGCCTCTTTGGCCGCGCGCTACGACCCGAAAGCGGTTGATACGGTGGCCGCGCTTCGCTTGGTGCGCGAGCTTGCGAGCGCGTCTGTTGTTGCCGCGCTGCCAGACATGAGTGATAGCATTGCCTCTCTTGAAGCCGTGCGTGTGCAAGAGCTCAACAAAAAAAGCGAGGATTAAGTATGCGTACTTGGTTCTGGACGCTACTGTTGACCACGGTTGCCGTAGTGGTGGCCGTAGCACTGCGAGAAAATACGGGCCAAGTGTTGATTATGTTAAACACCTGGCGCATTCAGATATCGTTTGCGTTTGCTGTGTTGGTGCTGCTTGCAAGCTTTATTGCTCTGTACGTTGTGTTACGTGTCTTGGCGTGGTTTACAGATATCCCAGAGCGTGTGCGTGCTTGGCACGGCCGCAGGCAAGTACGGCGTGACCACGAATTACTTGAGCAAGGCTGGACCGAACTGCTTGAAGGTCGTTACTCAAACGCCGAGAAAGATCTCACCAAACTGCTGGATCAAACTCGTAGCGCCAATCGGCAAGTATTAGCCGGCTTATCAGCGGCACGCGCCGCGCATGCGCTAGGTGAGTATGTCAGACGAGATAACTTACTAGCGCTCGCTAAAGATAGGGCGGGTCAAGATACTGGCTTAAGCGAGGCTGTCGCGACGGCTGCCGCAGATTTATACCTTGATCAAGGCCTGGCTCAACAGGCGCTTGATGTGTTGTTACCATTGCAGCAAGCTGGGGCCCGACACGTGCATACCCTGCGTTTGCTTTTGCGTGCCTATCGTCAACTTGGGCGCTCCGATCAAGTGTTTGTATTGGCTCGTACCTTAAGCCGACGTAAAGCTTTGCCGGTGATTGAGGCGCGTGCCTTGATCGAAACTGCGGCGGCCGCTCGCTTGCGTGAAACCTTGCACTCGGGTGATTGGCAAAAAATCTGGAAAGACCTTAAACCAGAAGAGCGAATACTGCCAGAGGTGGCGTTGGCTGGAGCAGCGGCTTTTGAGGCTTCCGGTCAATCGCCAGAGGCCTCAAAGATTCTCGAGGCGGCTCTTGAACACGCACTCGATCCACGTTTGCTTGAAGCCTATGCACGCTGTGAGCCTTCTCAAGTCGCTCGAAGACTCGAAAAAACTGAGGGCTGGTTGCAAAAGAATCCCGAGACGCCAGACTTACTGACGACGTTGGGCAATCTTTGTCTGTCGGGTCAGTTGTGGGGGCAGGCCGAACTCTATCTCACACGCAGTTTGGCGCGTCGCAGCGATGCACGGGTGCATGCTTTACTCGCAAGTTTGTTCGATAAGCTCGACCGCCCTCAAGAGGCCGCGGCGCAGTGGCGCTTAGCGACGGCGGTTGGCACGACTCTACCGGTTCTCTTGGCCGACTCGCACTTGCCGGCAGCCGAGCTTGAGTCTGACCCTGGTGTGTTTCATGCCGAGGGGCTCGCCTACTTAACCGACAGTGGGTTTCCGGTTGATTGGGCGCAAGACGCCTCTGCAGCAAAGTCTGGCACTGACGCGAGCGATGATCGCGCGACGAAATTCGTTGCGAGTGGGTATACGCCCAGGCCGCATGACGAGTTTGAAGAGTACTTTGACAGTGCTCCGATTGCGCACTTGGCCGAGCCCGCTGCCGTATCACCCTACGCGGGCCCCAGTGCTCGCCCGAACACTTCGCCCCCCAATTCAGCGCCCACTGGTAGCTCAGACACGTCGCCCCCCGCCGTAGCGTCCAGTGCTCGCCCCGACACTTCGAGCCCCGCCGCAGCGCCGCTTGCTTCGGCCAACGGTGTTGAGCCGACAAAAAGTTAACTAATCTTTGTAAAAATCAGGATTCAAACATGAGCAACTATGCAGTCGAAGTGCCAAGTATTGTTGGCTTGCCAATTGTGGGCAGTGATCAACTGTTTCCGGTCCGACGCGTGTATTGCGTTGGCCGTAATTATGCAGAGCATGCAAAAGAAATGGGTTTCACTGGTCGTGAAGATCCGTTCTTTTTCTGTAAGCCGGCAGATGCCCTAGTGGCCATCCCAGCGGGCAAGCCAGGTCAAATTCGTTACCCCTCTAAAACCGCTAACTTGCACTACGAAATGGAGTTAGTTGTGGCATTAGGCAGTGGTGGTGTCAATATCCCTGTTGAGCAGGCGAACGATTGCGTGTTTGGTTATGCGCTTGGTCTGGATATGACACGCCGTGATTTGCAAAATGAGTGCAAAAAGCAAGGTCGCCCCTGGGAGATTGGTAAAGGCTTTGATGAGTCAGGTCCGATCGGCCCGATTCACCCGCGCGCATTGACCGGCACCTTGTCACAGGGCAGTATCACGCTTTCGGTAAACGGTACTCAAAAGCAGACAAGTGATCTTTCGCAAATGATCTGGAATATTCCAGAGAGTATTGCCTACTTGTCAGGCTTGTTTGAGTTGAAAGCCGGCGATTTGATTTTTAGCGGCACACCTGAAGGTGTGGGCGCAGTGGTGAAGGGCGACAAAATGATTGGTCATGTCGCCGGCTTGGGCGAGTTTGAAGTACACGTTGTTTGACAAATTAGATCACCCCTCGCGCTTTCCAGTCGGCTTGTTGCGAGGCGCTGATACCCAAAGATTCTAGGATCTCGGTTGTATGCTGACCGAGCGCGGGCGCAGCCCGAGTAATCTGCCCCGGTGTTTTGCTGAGTTTAGGTACGATGCCAGGCACTTGCACCACTGAGCCATCAGCCAAGGTCGCATTCAAAATCATGTCGCGCGCCTGATAGTGTGGATCGTTTGCAATATCGGCGGCATCATAACTTTTGCCCGCTGGCACGCCGGCAGCGTTCATGGCGACCAAGACGTCGTCTAACGAATGTTGTGCGGTGTAGGCTGAGATCGCAGCGTCAATTAAATCTGCATGCTCTGCGCGCCCAGCGTTGCGAGCAAGCTTTGGATCGTTTGCCAAATCTTCACGCTCAATCATTTGCATGAGGCGCTTATAGATGCTGTCGCCATTGCCTGCGATTAGTGCATATTTACCGTCTTTGCACAGATACGCGTTGGTTGGTGCAATGCCAGGCATGCTCGCGCCTGAAGGTTGGCGAATGGCACCAAACTTTGAATATTCGGGCAATACGCTTTCAAGCATGTTGAAAACAGATTCATACAGCGCGACATCAATTTCTTGCCCCACACCGCCTTGTTGCTCGCGATGGCGTAAGGCTAGCAAAACGCCGATGACGCCATGCAGACCAGATAAAGTGTCGCCAATCGAAACACCCGTGCGCACCGGAGGGCGTCCGGGTTCACCCGTGAGATAGCGTAAGCCGCCCATCGCTTCGCCGATCACACCAAACCCGGGGCGATCTTTATACGGACCAGTTTGGCCGTAGCCTGATACGCGCAGCATGATTAGCTTGGGGTTGATGGCATGCAAGTCTTTGAAACCGATACCCCATTTTTCTAGGGCACCAGGACGAAAATTTTCAATCACAATATCGGCATCTTTGGCTAACTGCCGAATCACGTCTTGACCTTCGGGTTCGCGTAGGTTCAGCGTGATTGAGCGCTTGTTACGTGCGTGCGCTGCCCACCAGACTGAGGTGCCATCATGAAGCATGCGCCAGGCACGCAGCGGGTCACCGGTTTCAGGAGGCTCAATCTTGATGACGTCGGCCCCAAATTCGCCGAGCATTTTTGAGGCAAAAGGGCCTGCAATGAGTTGCCCAAGTTCAATGACCCGAAGGCCGCTTAAAGGAAGTGTCATGGTTTGAGAATTCAAGGTGTCTGCTAAGGATGAGCGTTGTTCTGTTGCCGCTTAAACGAGGATGGCGATCGGTCAATCATTCAAGTTATCAGACAAGGATGGAGGGCGGTAGTTTGGTCAGTCAGCTTGCCAGCCAAGGATGCGCGCTGCGATGCTGTCGTTCAAAGTTTTCGATGTCGTTAGCATAGCTCAAGGTCAAAGCGAGTTCATCCACACCTTTTAGCAAACATTCATGCCAAAAGGGATCCATCGAGAATATTTGCGGCGCGTTTAGGCCCGGGGCGTTGACTGTACAGGCACCTAGATCAATCGTAATGTCGCGGGCTGAGTCATTAGCTTGGGTTGAGTTCAGTAATGTCTGTCGAATCGCAGCTAAAACTTTGGCGTCAAGTCGGACCGGTAACAAACCATTTTTCAGACAGTTATTGAAAAAGATATCACCGAAACTGGGTGCCAAAATGGCACGAATTCCATAATCAGCCAAACAATAGACAGCGCCTTCGCGCGACGAACCGCAGCCGAAGTTTTCGTCTGCAACCAAAATTTGTGCGCCCTGAAACGGCGGACGATTGAGGATGAATTCGGGTCTTGGTACCCCGTGTTCATCAAAGCGAAGATCATGAAATAAATAGTTTTTATAAAACTCATCGCGGTTCTTTTTTAAGAAGCGCGCCGGAATAATCTGATCGGTGTCGACGTTACGCCCCTCGAGAGGGGCGGCGAGCGCCCGTACGTGCGTGAAGGCTTGCATATTATTGTTGACCCATTAAGGTTCGCACGTCGGTAAAGTGACCCGTAACTGCCGCGGCCGCAGCCATGGCTGGGCTGACAAGGTGCGTACGCACCCCGGGGCCCTGGCGCCCGACAAAGTTTCTGTTAGAGGTGGATGCGACCCGTTCATTTGGCAAAGCCAAGTCGCCGTTAATGCCAACGCACATTGAGCAACCCGGTTCGCGCCATTCAAGCCCCGCCGCTTGAAAAACTTTATCCAAGCCCTCGGCTTCAGCAGCCTGTTTAATCAGCATCGAGCCCGCCACTACGATGCCCGGCACCACAGCGCGGCGCCCGCGCAGAATGTCTGCTGCGATGCGCAAATCAGACAGGCGACTATTGGTGCACGAGCCGATAAAGACACGGTCAATGTTGATCGTGCTCAGTGCGGTGCCAGGAGTCAAGTCCATATAGGCCAGTGCGGCCAGTGCAGCATCTCTGGCGTGTGGGTCAGAGAGGGCTGAAGGGTCTGGGACGACGCCTTCAATAGCAAGGCCGGTGTCTGGGGTGGTACCCCAGGTGAGCATCGGCGATAGTTGCGCAACGTCGATGCTGAGAGTTTGATCGAAATGGCAGCCATCATCAGAGGGCAATTGTTGCCATTCGCGTAATGCCTGATCCCAGGCCGCGCCTTTAGGTGCAAAGTTGCGACCATACAAATAATTGAATACCAGGTCATCAGCGGCGATGAGCCCCGAGCGTGCGCCAGCTTCGATCGTCATGTTGCACATGGTCAGGCGGTCGTCGAGCGATAGCCATTGCAGTGCACTGCCAGTGTATTCAACGGCAAAACCTACCGCGCCCGCGACGCCTAATTTTGCGATGACAGCTAAGATGATGTCTTTACCACCGACCCCTGCCGCGGGCTTACCGTTGAGCTCGACGCGCATTTGCAAAGGCTTGGCCTGCCAGAGGGTTTGGGTCGCCATGACGTGCATGCTTTCTGACTGCCCAACTCCAAACGCCATGGCACCCATCGCGCCATGTGTCGAGGTGTGGCTATCGCTGCAGGTGATGACAGAACCGGGCAAAGACATACCTTGTTCAGGGCCCACCACGTGAACAATCCCTTGTTGCGGATCTTTGATAGAAAAATAATGCGCGCCCGACCATTTCATATTGTCGTCAAACTTGAGAATCACCTCTTTGATTTCAGCGGTGATGGCGTCATTGGGGTCTCGGCTAGTGGTTGGCACGTAGTGATCGGCGACACCAAATACTTGTTGGGGATTGCGAATCGTGAGGCCACGCGCACGCAGATCTTTGAACGCATGAAACGACCCCTCATGAATAATATGTCGGTCAATGTATAGCAAAGACGGGCCAGCAGACCGCGGCATGACAACATGCTGATCCCAGATTTTTTCAAAAAGTGTGCGCGGGGGTGATGCCAAACTTAAGTTCATTTTTTGCTCGAGTGGCAATGCTTTCAGGTTTGTGCTGTGATTGTTGCGGTCGCTTTGGGATCCGAGCGAGAAGGAACAGGATCGATATGCGTTAATAGATTAAGGACGCGATGACGCTGCATCACTGCGTGCCGCGCAGCCAGGCCAATGTCGTGTCCTGTTTCTACGGTCAAAAATGCATCAACCTCGATGTGGGCATCGACCAAAATCATGTCGCCCATTTTGCGGGTACGAACGTCGTGCACGCCCAAGACCCCAGGGGTTTGCAAGAGTGTTTCAGTGATGGCTTTCACTTCTATCTCGTTGGCTGAGCGGTCCATCAAGTCGTGGAAGGCGTCCGAGCCAAAATCCCAGCCCATTTTGCCCACCATCAAGCCAACAATGAGTGCGGCGATGGGATCTAAAATCGGATAACCCAACAGGTTTCCGATGATGCCCACGGCGACCACGAGTGAAGAGGCGGCGTCAGAGCGCGCGTGCCAAGCGTTGGCGACCAACATGCTGGATTTGACGTTTTTGGCTATGCGCAGCATGTAGCGAAACAGTGTTTCTTTTGCGACGAGGGCTAAGGCAGCGACCCACAGGGCGACGCCATGTACAGAGTCAATGGCATGCGGATCTTTTAGTTTTTCAAAGGCCGACCACAGCATGCCGAACGCGACGGCCAGTAGCAGGCCGCCTAGCACCATTGACGCCGCAGTTTCAAAACGCTGATGGCCATAGGGGTGATCTTCATCTGCATCTTTTTGGCTATGGTGGCTTGCAAAGAGAACGACAAAGTCAGAAATCAGATCTGAAAGCGAATGCACGCCGTCGGCGATCAAGGCCTGCGATTTTGCAAAAATACCCACACTGATCTGCGTGACAGACAAAATGATATTGACGACCACGCTGACCCATGTGCTTTTTTTGGCGGCTTTCGCACGTTCGGCCGGCGTATATTCGACGTCTTCACTGTCGTCGTGCAAGTCTGAAACGTTCATATTGGTCTCAATGTTTGAGTGTCGTCGTGCAAATTCGCATCGTTGGCGCAGCCCGTGGTGTTTGCAAGCGCCAAGTTTGCGCGGTTCAATTAAAGCGCGTCGGGCTAAAGGGGCTCAAATCGATTTCGGGTGGGTGGCCCGCAGCAAGTTGAGCAACTATACGCCCAGTTCTTGCCGATCCTACCAGCCCAACATGACCATGACCGTAGGCATGAATAATATCTTTGCATCCAGAGGCCAAACCAAGGCAAGGCAGCCCGTCAGGGGTGCTAGGGCGTCGCCCCATCCAGATTTGGATTTGCTCGGGAGCCAGGTTGCGTGGCAGCGCGGGGTACAAGGCTAGCAAGTGGTCGCGCAAAATTTCGGCACGGCGCCAGTTTGGTGTGTCGTCAGCCTCTGCGATTTCAACTTGGCCGGCCACGCGTAAGCCTTGGTTCATTTGTGTCACGATCACTTTGCAGTCAGCAAACATGGTTGGCAGGCGTGGACCGGCCTCGACGCCTGCGACGACCGCGTGGTAGCCGCGCTCAGTTTCTAGCGAGACGTTATCGCCGGCCATGGTTGCAAAGGCCTTTGAGCGTGCGCCCACGGCAATGACAGCCTTGTCACACAACACCTCACCGCCTTCGATCAAGACAGCTTTCAGTGAGCCGTTTTCGATGCGAAAGCCGGTTGCGCGGGCGTGTAATAACGTCGCCCCGCGGGTTTGCGCATAGCGGATCAAGGCTGCTGTGTAGGCCCCTGGGTTGCGACAGCTGCCAGTCTCGGCGACAAAGACGCCAAAGGTGTATTTCGGGTCAAGGTCTGGTTCAAGGTCGGCCAACGCGGCGGCGTCGAGTTCTTGCCAGCTGACCCCTTCTTTACGGCGAATCTCCCAGGCCTTGGCATCGAGCAGAAAGTGTTCGCGCGATAAAAAAGCGTGAAGCAAGCCTTTGCGCTCGATCAGTTCACCGACCCCCGCTTGTTGTGCCATGTGTTGATGCAGGGCCGGGGCACCGGCTAGCAGGCTGCGAAGCGCGTGAGCGGTCCGTTCGATTTTTGGATAGGTCCAGGCGGCGTTGAGGTAGCGTATCAGCCAGGGCAGGGCGCGAGGAAAATACCGCCAGCGCACCGAGAGGGGCCCGAGTGGGTCTGCCAGCCAGCTGGGGACTTGCTTCCAGATGCCCGGTGAGGCAGGGGGCAAAACAGAGTGTGAAGATAACCAACCAGCGTTGCCGTAGCTTGAAGCCTGCGAGGCACCCGGTGTTTCGGGCTCGATCAAGGTCACCTTCAGCCCGGCTTCTAGGCAATGAAAGGCGCTCGCTGCGCCAACAATACCGGCGCCGATAATGACAACGTGGTCTGGTTTGCTCAAAAAAGATCCCTCTTGCGCTAGCGTCATTTGTATTGATGAATCTTAGCATTTGCGCTTTCGCGCGCGGCACTCGACTCGTCGAATCAGCGTTTTGTCTGCAGCGCTTTGGTCTCGAGAATGGTTCAGCCGCGCCCACCGCAGAAACGTGATGCTGTCAGGCCAAAGCCCCGTTATGATGTCGGTATTGTGTTTTCTTCGGATTTTGTTATATGAAAGCTGTATTTATTGATGCCAATGGCAGTTTGGCCGACGTGGCGCACCGCTTGCACCAACCCGACGATATCGCGTTGTTGGTCAACGAACAACCCGACATTACCCCCGAACAGGTCCCTGGCGTCATGGGTGACGCTGAAATCCTGATCGTCGACCACACCTCGGTGCCCGTCGAGATCGCCAAACAATGCAAAGGCCTCAAGCACATCGTGTTTTTAGGCACTGGGGCGCGCTCTTATATGAACCCCGAGGCACTTGCCGAAATCGGTATCGAAGTGCACATTATTAAGGGTTACGGTGACACGGCAGTCGCTGAATGCGCGTTTGCTCTGATGTGGGCTAGCGCCAAGGGTTTTGCCCGGATGGATCGCGGCATGCGCGCCGGGCAGTGGTTGCGTACAGATGGTATTGAGTTAACCGGTAAAACTCTGGGCCTGATCGGGTTTGGCGGGATCGCCGCCGAAATGGCTCGCCTCGCAATCGGTGCGGGCATGAATGTAATCGCCTACAACCGGAGCCCGAAAACTCACGCGGGCGTGCGCTTTGCAGACTTAGACACGGTGCTGTCAAGCAGTCACGTGCTGTCGGTTCATTTATTGCTCAATGACGAGACCCGCGGCTTCATTTCAGCCGAGCGCATTGCAAAAATGCGCGATGGTGTCGTGTTGATCAACACTGCACGCGGCGCAGTCATCGATGAACAAGCGCTGATTGCAGGGCTGACGTCTAAAAAAATTGGTCATGCGGGTCTCGATGTGTTTGATATCGAGCCCTTGCCAGCGGATCATGCCTTTACCAAAATCGACAATGTCACACTGTCGGCGCACTCTGCGTTTCGCACCCCCGAGGCGAGCGATAATCTGATTCAGGCTTCGTTAAATCACTGTCGTCGCATTTCGGGTCAAGGCCAACAGCGTTAACTCATGAGCCTGAGGCAGGACGGTGACCTAAAGCAATGAAGACGCGATGCCGCAAAGAGGGTGGCCTAGAGGAAGAAGAGTGTCTTAAGCATTCGGCGAGGTATAAAGAGTCGTTCACCATTAGCACAAGGAGATTCACAATGTTTCAATGGTCTAAAAAAGCGGTTTTTTTATTGGCTGGCGTATTGCTCAGCACCAGTGTGCTCGCCCAGTCCGAGGCGTGGCCCAGTCGGGCGATCACGATCATCAACGGATTTCCAAATGGTGCGGGTACCGATCTATATGCCCGCAAGCTTGGTGAGGCGCTAACAGCCGTTTTAGGTGTGCCGATTGTGGCGGACAGCAAGACAGGGGCGGGGGGTAACTTGGCGTCTGATTTTGTGGCACGTGCGCAGCCTGATGGCTACACATTTTTATTAGCCACGGCCGGGACGCACGCCATTAACGCAGCGCTGTATAAAAAGCTCAGTTTTGATGTCGAGCGAGACTTTACGCACATTGCGATTTTGGGTGACGTGCCAAACGTGCTTTTGATCAATACGAAAAAACACCCCACGATTAAAACTTGTGCCGAGTTGCTCACGCTGATTCGTGCCAACCCAGGCAAACTTAATTATGGCTCGACGGGCAATGGGGCGTCGACGCATTTGTCTGCTGCGCAGTTTGCCAGTGCAGCCAAGGTCGATATCGTGCACGTGCCTTATCGCGGACAGGGCCCCGCGATGACAGCCTTGTTGGCGGGTGACGTTGATCTGTTCTTCAATCAAAGCGCACCGTCAATCGCCTCGATTAAAGGCGGCTTAAATATTGGTTTAGCGGTAACCACACCTACCCCTCTAGCGGCGTTACCCAATGTGCCCACGATGGCCCAAGCCTGCGCGCTGCCCGGTTTTGAAAGTAGTACTTGGTATGGTTTGCTGGCACCCGCAAAGTTGCCCGCAGCGATTGCTGCGAAAATGAGCGCGGCAGTGACCCAAGTCATTTCAACGCCAGAGTTCAAAAAATGGCTGACTGACACCCAAGGGATCACCCCCGCACAAGATCCCAGTCCAGCGGCGTTTGCCAAGATTCACAAGGCCGATATTGCAAAATGGGCTGAGATTGTGCGAATTTCAGGGGCGCAAGTTGACTAATCAACAAGAGGATTTGTTGACGTGTGAATTTGCGCTGTGATCCCTTATTTAGGGGAGAGAGTGTCACGTAAATGTGCTTTACTATTCCTCATTGATATCTTTTGTCGTGTTGATCATGAATAGATTTGCGTTGTCTTGTGTGCTGGCGAGCGTTGGCCTAGCGTTGTCAGGGTGTGTGGTCGGGCCCGATTATGTGCGGCCCGCCACCAAGGTCCAAAGCCAATTTAGCCAGCCCAAAAAAACCGAATTTACCGAGGCGCTCGACACAACCAGTGCGCAGCGCATCAATCCGGTGACTTGGTGGGCCGGTTTTAAAGACCCAACCCTGAATCAATTGCTCGCTCGCGCCGCCAGCGATAACCTGAGTTTGCAGCGCGCTGCCGTGCGTGTTGCGCAAGCGCGCTCGCAATTTGGGGTGTCTGAGGCCACGCTTTTGCCGACAGCCGCCCTCAGTGGCTCAGCGTCGCGCAACGACAATCCAAACGCTTTCACGCAATATCTCAACACCTCGCCGCTTTCTAATACCCGTAATCTGATGATTCAGGCCAACTGGGAAATCGACTTCTGGGGTAAGTATCGTCGTGGCATCGAAAGCACCTTATCCTCGTACATCTCGGTGGCGGCGGCTTATTATTCAGCCGACGTGTCGCTGGCCGCTGATGTGGCCAACGCCTATATCAACATCCGCAACTATGAAGGCTTAATTCAAGTTGCAAAAAACAACTTGGCCTTTCAGGCTGAAAGCTTGCGTATTGCCCGGTCGCGCTTCGCTAATGGGTCGACCTCGCTGCTCGACTTAAGCCAGTCTGAATCGCAATACGAACAAACAAAATCACAAATCCCCACGTTAATTGCCTCGCTCAAAATGGCTCAGTACACAATGAGCATCTTGTTGGGTGAATCCCCCGACTATTACGAGCAAAACTTTCAAAGCAGCAAAGCGGCTCTTGTGGCGCCTGCGGCGTTACAAGTGGGTGTTCCAAAAGATTTGCTTAGACGTCGCCCTGATATTTTGCAAGCTGAATACGCGGCGGCTGCGCAGTCAGCCCTGATTGGTGTGCACGACGCGGCGCTGTATCCGAGTTTTACCTTGAGTGGCTTTTTTGGTTTCCAAAGCGTTACCACAAGCAACACAAACCAGTCGGGTTTGTTTTCTTGGGATAACCGTAACACCTCACTCGCTGGTGGCTTTTTGTTTCCATTGTTTTACCGGGGCGCAATCACCGATCAAATTCGGGTTCA
>JARXAG010000021.1 GCA_029866055.1 Burkholderiaceae bacterium | reverse complement strand
TAGCTAAGCACACACATCATCGATTTCTGACCTCCTTTCCTTTCGTGGGCAGCAAGTGTGATCCAGATAGATGGATCTCCAGCCCAGACGTTCGGTTGATTCGGTCGGCACGATGCTCGATTCAACCGACTACCGCCGGTCTACCAATTCTCCGGGCTGCGTCATATGGCCACTATCTGGCCTCTAGGAAAGTCATGTCCTTCGATTCGTTAGGGCTCGCGCCCGCTTTACTCTCTTCAATTGAACGTACGGGTTTTACAACCCCCACGCCTGTGCAACTGGCAGCGATTCCGCCTGCTATGGCCGGCTCTGACTTAATGGTCTCGTCGCAAACCGGTAGCGGCAAAACAGCTGCCTTTATGTTGCCAGCGTTACACCGTATTGCACAAAAATCCGCCAATAAAGGCCGTGGTGTGCAGGTGTTGGTGTTGACCCCCACCCGTGAACTCGCCTTGCAAGTTAGCGAAGCCACCGCCGCTTATGGCAGCAATCTTGATGATCTGCGCATCGCAACCGTTGTGGGCGGCATGCCTTATGGCGCGCAGCTCAAAGCCTTATCGCGTCGTGTTGACGTGCTGGTGGCGACCCCTGGTCGCCTGCTTGATCACTTGCAAGCGCGTCGGGTTGATTTATCAACCGTACACACGCTCGTGCTTGACGAAGCTGATCGTATGCTCGATATGGGCTTTATCGACGACATCAACACCATCGTTGATCGTACGCCGCAAGATCGCCAAACTCTACTGTTCTCAGCAACGCTTGACGGCACCGTCGCAAAATTAGCGGCTCGTATGATGCGTGACCCGCAGCGTATTGAATTGGCGTCGCAGTCAGATCGTCACGCTAACATCACGCAAACGCTGTTGTATGCAGATGACGCTGGCCACAAATTGCGTTTGCTCGATCACATCTTGCGTGATGCTGCGATGGATCAAGCGATTGTGTTCACCGCCACCAAGCGCGGTGCCGATGATTTGGCCGAGCACTTGGCTGACACCGGTTTTTCGGTGATGGCTTTGCATGGCGATATGAATCAGCGCCAGCGTTCACGCACCTTGACTGAAGTGCAAGACGGTCGTGTGCGCGTACTCGTGGCCACCGATGTCGCCGCGCGCGGTATCGACGTTCAAGCCATTAGTCACGCGATTAATTACGACCTGCCAATGCAGCCTGAAGATTACGTGCACCGCATCGGTCGTACTGGCCGTGCCGGGCGCGATGGTTTGGCTTACACCTTGGCCGTGCATGGCGAGCGTCATAAAGTGCGCCGTATCGAGCACTTCATTGGCCATCAAATTCCTTCAGAAGTCATTGCAGGCCTTGAGCCACAACGTACACCAAGCGCGCGCCCCGAAGGTGCTGGCCGTGGTGCAGGTGGCAAAAAGGGCGGGCGTTTTAGTAACGACCGCAGTTCGGCCCCGAGCGGTGGTGGTTACGCAGGTCGTGAATCACGCCCCTACGCACCACGCGCAGACAAACCATTTGCAGATCGTGGCGAGCGCAGCTTTGCCCCACGTGGCGACAAGCCTTTCGCGCCTCGCGGTGACAAACCTTTTGCTCCACGTGGCGATAAGCCGTTTGCAGATCGTGGCGAAAAATCTTTTGCTCCACGCGGCGACAAACCGTTTGCCCCGCGCGGTGAAAAATCATACGCACCACGTGGTGAAAAATCGTATGGCGATCGTAGCTACGCGCCACGCGGTGATCAACCGCATGCCGCACGCAGCGACAATCCTTACGCCAACGCGCGCACCGAGCCACGTTCGTTTGAGCCCCGCACTGACCGCGGTGCCTCAGATCGCCCGGCCTATGCAGGCAAACCCGCCCGCCCAGCACGCGACTTTGCGCCACGTGCTGCAGCACCAAGCGGCAAAACCTTTGCACCACGCGGTGATGCTCCAGCGCGTTCGGGCGCACCTCGTCCAGGTGCTCCGCGTGCCGCCACGGGTGCACGTCGCGGCTTCACCTTTGACGGCGGTCGCCGTTAAGTTGTAGACACGCAGTGCCTGCCGAGACCTCAATCCCGGTAAGCGCTGACGCGCTGGCGCATAGCCAACGTGTCAGCGCTTTTTTACGTGCTCAGATTCAAGAGCAGGGTGGCTGGCTGCCGTTCAGTCAATGGATGCATCACGTGTTGTACGCGCCTGGGCTTGGCTACTACGCCGCGGGCAGTGTCAAGCTTGCCGAAGCTGCTATGTCATCGCCACCGCGCGAAAGCCAAAGCGACGCTAACGACAACGACAACAGCAACAGTAATCATCGCGGCGCAATCAGCGGTGACTTTGTCACCGCGCCACAACTCACACCGTTATTTGGCCACACGCTGGCACGACAGGTGCTCGAAGTCTTGCAGCAGTCTGCCTCAGCTAACATCCTTGAATTCGGTGCCGGTAGCGGCGCGTTTGCGCACAGCGTGTTAAGTGCCTTAGACTCGCAAGGTTTCACTGCCAACTATTTCATACTCGAAGTGTCTGCCGACTTAAGGCTCAGACAGCAGCAGTTGCTTGCGCCGTGGGGTAAAAGAGTTGTCTGGCTAGATTGCACTCCTTCACAGTTCACGGGCTGTGTCCTGGCCAATGAAGTGCTAGATGCGATGCCGGTCGAACTCTTTGCCTGGTCACAGCACGAAGATCAAGTGTTGCAGCTCGGTGTTGTGTCTGAGGGTGAGAGTTTTCAATTTCAAGAACGCTTTGCACCCGCAGCGCTTGAGCAGGCGGTGCGCTCGCGCATGCCCTACCTGCCGGGTTATCGCTCAGAAATTAATCTACAGGCCGAAGCATGGGTGCGCGATTTAAGCACCTGGCTGACCAAGGGTGCGGCCTTACTCATCGACTATGGTTTTCCGCGCCACGAATTTTTTCATCCTCAGCGCCAGCGCGGCACACTGATGTGTCACATTCAGCATCGCGCACACGATGATGTTTTTTTAGCGCCAGGTTTGCAAGACATCACCGCGCATGTCGATTTCACCGCCGTTGCCGAGACTGCGTTTACTAGCGGGCTTGAGGTGTTGGGCTACACCTCTCAGGCAAGGTTTTTATTAAATAGTGGTTTGCCAGAGCTCTTAAACAAGCTTGATCAAACCGATGCCAAGGCACTCGCACAGACCCACGGTGCAGTACAAAAACTGCTGTCCGAAGCCGAGATGGGTGAACTCTTCAAAGTGATGGCGTTAAGCCGCGGCCTTGAACAGAACTTGTCAGGTTTCAGCCGCGGCGATCGCAGCGCGCAGCTTTAATATCTGACTGCACTGCTAACGTGTTGTTTGCAGTTGCAAGGTGTTCTGTCGTTGAAAGGCGGTACGTGTACCGCCATCATCCGCCAAAGTGATACCTTCTCAGGCAAACAGTCGCGCTAACTCAACACCGGGCTCGGGCGCACGCATAAACGCTTCGCCGACTAAAAAGGCTTGAACGTCGTTTGCCCGCATATGCTGTACATCGGCGGGGCTCAAGATACCGCTTTCGGTCACTACGCGTTTGCCTGCAGGGATACGTGCCAACAGATCAAGCGTTGTCTGTAGCGATGTTTCAAAGGTACGCAAATTACGATTGTTGATCCCCAATAACGAGGTGTTCAGATCAAGCGCGATTTCAAGTTCTTGGGCATCGTGCACTTCAACCAGCACATCCATACCAAGCTCAAAGGCGCAGGCCTCAAACTCGTTTAACTGCGTGGCGGTCAACGCCGACACGATCAACAAAATACAGTCGGCCCCCATGGCGCGCGCCGCGATGATTTGATAAGGATCAACCATAAAATCTTTGCGCAACACCGGCAAATTGCAGGCTGCGCGCGCTTGACGCAAATAGTCGTCAGCGCCTTGAAAAAACTGTTCGTCAGTTAGTACGGATAAACAAGCTGCGCCGTGTGCGGCGTAAGATGCTGCGATTTCAGCGGGCTGAAAATTTTCACGCAAAATACCTTTTGAGGGTGAAGCCTTTTTAATCTCGGCGATCACACCTGCGTGTCCGTTCTCGATTTTTGTTTCAATCGCCTGGGCAAAGCCGCGAAGGTCTTTGCGGGCTTTGGCCTGTGCAAGCAGACTGGCTTCACTATGCAGCGCACGCGCCGCAGCGACTTCTTGGACTTTAACGGCCAGAATTTTGTTTAGGATATCGCTCATGATGCAAACTTTTTTGTTTTGGCACAAAAGGCGTCGAGTTTTGCGCGTGCTGCACCGCTTGCAATCGCTTCGAACGCCATCTTGATACCTTGTTGAATCGAAGAGGCATGGTTGCCCACGTAAATCGCCAAGCCCGCATTAAACGCGACAATGTCACGCGCCGTGCTCGGTTTGTTGGTGAGGGCTTCAAGCACGCGGTCGCGCGACTCTTCTTTGCTTGACACGCGAATGCCACGGTTTGACACCATCGTCAGACCAAAATCTTCTGGATGGATTTCATACTCAGAAATGACACCGTCTTTGAGTTCGCCGACCAGAGTGCCGGCACCCAGCGAGGCCTCATCCATGCCATCCTTGCCGTGCACAATCATCACATGTTTAGAACCAAGTAATTGCAACACACGTACCTGTATACCGACCAAGTCCGCATGAAACACGCCCATCAATTGGTTGGCGGCACCCGCAGGGTTGGTTAAGGGCCCGAGGATGTTAAAAATGGTGCGAACACCAAGTTCTTTGCGAATTGGCGCGATGTTTTTCATGGCGCCGTGATGGGCTTGTGCGAACATAAAGCCAATGCCGATCTCTTGAATACACTCGGCGATTTGTGGCGGCGTCAGCGCCAGGTTGGCGCCTAAGGCTTCAAGCACATCGGCACTGCCAGACGATGACGAGGCGCTGCGCCCACCATGCTTGGCAATCGGTACGCCAGCTGCGGCGGCAACAAACATCGCTGTCGTTGAAATATTGAACGTGCTACTGCCATCACCACCGGTGCCGCACATATCGACCATATCTTGAGGATTGGCAACATGCACGGGCGTTGCAAACTCACGCATCACTTGCGCGGCTGCGGTGATCTCGCCCACGGTCTCTTTTTTGACGCGCAGGCCCATTAACAACGCC
>JARXAG010000182.1 GCA_029866055.1 Burkholderiaceae bacterium | reverse complement strand
CCGTTGTATAAATCAACGCCAAGCGTGACCAGTTGTCCGACCTCCGAATCACCCAACCAGTCTAATCCAACCCAGGCGGCACTTTGCTTTTTAATCGTACCGTGTTGCGCGATGATTGTTGCGATTCGTGTTGCCTCCGCGGCTAACGAAGCCGTATCGAAATTTGGTATCACTTCTTTAATGCGTCGATTAAATAAATATGTCTGCTGGCTTTCTGCGCCTGTTTTCGGCAAAAAACTGGTACTCACCGTGATGATTTGTATCTGACGCTGGATCTCAAGATCGCACCAGTTGCGAAACCGCTTTGCTGCGCGCTGCAGCCCAGGAGTCGCATTTGTTTGAGTGCAAGGACCTGTGAGAGAGCTCACTAAATCTTGATCGCTTGGCGAAGTAAAGTGAGGGATATTTAAATTGATCAGCGCTAGTCGCTCTGCAGCTTGCAACGGCCACAGAAGATCTTCTTTCGAATCCCAATCTGCTAATCTCGATAAAAACTCTGCTTGAGCACTCCAGGTTGCTCCGTCACTCATACTGCGATGATCTTTCAGTCGTTGCAAAAGAATGTAATAGAACCGCGTATTGCGAATCACCTTGCGTACAGGTAACCGATGGAACTTTGCGAGCAATTGATCGACGCCGCTTTTGTCGCGTTGTCTCAGCAGAAAGCGAGAATATTGTTCAAAACCCTGTATGAAAGCGGGTAAATAGTCTCCTAACTGAGCGTACTCGCCGTTGATGTGAGGGATATTGGGAGTGCCTGTCAAGTCGTTAGGGGCCTGAGTCCAGCGCATACCGTCAGTATTCGTGTTTTTCCAAACACCAAGCAGTGCTCCGTTTTTGACTGCGTTCAGCCCGCCCGCATCAATAATTTTATGATTGGGGCTTTTTGTATATGAAGGTAGCATGCCGACCATCAAGACTGAATTCAGCACACTCTGGCTAGCTTCAATCAGGGCCGCTGTTTCAGGCGTTTCTTGCTCGGCCTCTGGGGTGGTTGCTTGCAATATCATTTCTAAATCAATCGGCACTGGATGCGAGCGATGCGCAATGATGTTTTCGTAGTGCATGTCGCTGCTAGCAAATAAGTGAAAGACTGCTAACCACGCGCCCGAACGACGGTAAAACAGCTCGAGTTCTTGTGGCGACTGACATGACGTATGTTCAATAAACTCGGTCCAACCGTATTGTTGACAAGCGATAGCTTTAACGGGCTTGAGTTCTACGGGTGGTGCTTCAGCGTTAAATCCTACGATCAAATCGTGCCATGCAACGTCCAAGCCTAAATCTTTAGGTTTGTAGACGAGCCTTGTTTGATCATCAAGGGTAATGATCTGAACTGAATGGCCAAAGTTGTGAGGGTCTGAGACGTCACCGTTGATAGCGTCGACCTTTACGTCTGGGCCTGAATGAGTGATAGACGCTCGAATGTCTTCAAGATCTGACTGCAGTCGCGCAAGCAGTTCGACGGTCGTGTCGATCCATTGCCTAACGATGGTCGCCGTGATTCGTAATAAGACCGGTTTCTCGTTAAAAATTTCTGCTAATTCAGTCGATTTTAAATCTGTAATAAATGTATGAAATTGAGTCGTGCCTGACGTAGCTGCTGAAGAAGGTAATTTTCCATTGGGCGTATTTTTTTTTAGCAGCGCGACAAATTTGCTGTACAGCAAGGGCGCATATAAATCTGTGAGTCGTTGTAATAGCCCGCTGCACAAAGTCGTTCTGGCTGAGGCCGTTAGTAAGGTAACTGTATCCTCGGTAAGGTTTTCAAACACTTTTGTATCGGCAACCTGCACTAGCCTATAAAAAAGCGTCTCGAAAGGTTTTTGCGCAGCGGTACATAAAAAAACAGGGTTTGAGTCGTCGACCTCACTGATCAAGGCGTCATATATCCATTGGGCATCCGTAAACCACTTAGGCTCTTTGCTGTCGGATCCAAATTTAACGTCGGCGAATTTTGAGAGTACGATCTCAAGCGAAAGCTTATCGCGAGCAAGTCGTTTGGACAAGAGACCCCAATCCCCACTTGCAGCAGAACGACACCAAGCCGCAAGCCTTAAGGCAGCGCGGTCAGTGCTGTCTTTCTGGCCGAGTTGCCCTTGATAGGTTTGCCCAAGCAATTCATCAATGCTGGCAGCGCGTATGAGAAGCTGTTGCAGGTCTAGGCTCATTGATCTGCCGCAATCAAATCACTCGGGCTTAATACCCGCACTGTTCAGAGCCTTTTGCCACACCACGAGTTGATCTTTCAAAATCTTATCAAGATCTTCGGGCGACCCACCAGCGCTTTCCATCGACTGACGCGCGAGTTGTTCGCGCACCTCTGGCATGTTGAGCACCGTATTGAGTTCTTTGTTAAGAAGATCAACGATCGGTCTTGGAAGTTTCGCAGGGCCTACAAGTGCCATCCAGCTTATGTTGGTGAAG
This sequence comes from Burkholderiaceae bacterium, assembly GCA_029866055.1. Lineage (GTDB taxonomy): Bacteria > Pseudomonadota > Gammaproteobacteria > Burkholderiales > Burkholderiaceae_B > Zwartia. The sequence goes on along the minus strand of JARXAG010000182.1, from coordinate 18,444 downwards.
TTTGGTAACCCAGCCTCTGTCATCGTCGGTACCTCTGGGAAAATCGGGCTGCGCTTATCGAGCACGACGCCTAACGCCCGTAACCTGTTGTCTTTAATGAAGCCAGTTGAGGTAGCTGGTGAGGTAAAGGCCAGTTGTATACGATTGGCTAACAAGTCGGCGGTTTGTTCTGGTTCGCCTTTATATGAGACCTGCACGATATCGACCTTGCCCAAGGTTTTCAGCTGGGTTCCGTAAATCAGTGCCGCAGTGTGTCCAGACCCGAAGTTCAACTTACCCGGATTGGCGCGCGCATAAGCAAGCAGTTCGTTGAGGTTTTTGACTGGTAGCTCTTGATTGACCAACAGAAAATGCGTGAAGTTGCCAATAAATCCGATAGACGTGAAGTCGGTCAGCACGTTGTAGGGCGGATCTTTCATTAAAAAGGGTACGCCCGCTAACGGGCTATTAGTGCCCATCATCAGGGTGTAGCCGTCGGGTGCAGCGCGTGCAATCAACTGGCCGGCAATAGCGCCGTTTGCGCCTGCCTTGTTCTCGATGATAATGTTTTGCCCCAAACGTTGAGACAGCCTGGGTGCGATCGCTCGTGTCAGCGTATCGGTTACCGAGCCTGCCGGAAACGGGATGATGAGGCGTATCGGTTTGTCTGGGTATTGCGCAGACGCTAGGGCCGAAGCCAGTGCGAGGGTGCAAGCTGCAGCATAGGTCATGATGCGTGTGAACATGGGGCGTCTCTTTAGTTTTTTTAAAATTGATGAGTGCATAGCACTACGCCGTTGCTATGATGCCTGCACCCTCTGCGAACTCATCATAATATAAACTGCGGCGGTGAATGTCGCGAAGCCATGCTTTCCTGTTCCACGAGGCGACCTGCCTCGCGCCACGACTCCTTGTTTCAGGCACGCACCCCCGTCGAGCCACAACGCACTATTTCTGCATACGAGAATTTACAAGGTCAAACAAGATGACACAAAACACCTCAAACGCGCCCGTCGTGCTAATTACCGGGGCAGGTAAGGGTATCGGTCGGGTAATGGCCTTGGGTTTGCTCACAAAGGGCATGCGTATTGCTGCCGTCGATCGAGATGAGCAAAGTTTGCTTGCACTCAAAGATTTGGCCAAGCAATCCGAACACGCCGAACGCTTAGAAATATTCACAGAAGATCTCACCCGTTTCGATGCTCAGTTATTGGTGACTCGTATCGAAGACAGGGTGGGCGGCATCAACATCTTGATCAACAATGCAGGCCTTGGGCAGGGGCAGATTCGTCATGACTACCATCGGCATCCGCCGAAGTTTTACGACGTCATGCCCGCGCAATGGTTGAACGCGATGGCCGTGAATGCGAATACAGTTTTTTTGCTCAGCCAGGTTGTGGTGAAGCGAATGCTCGGCGACGGGTGGGGGCGAATCATCAATGTCACAACAAGTTTGGGCACCATGCTCAGAGAGGGCTACTGTCCCTATGGTCCAACGAAGGCCGCAGCCGAGGGGCTTAGCGCCGTGATGGCAAGCGATCTGGCTGGCTCGGGCATCACGGTGAACGTGCTAGTGCCCGGTGGCATTGTCAACACACCGATGATTCCTGGTGAGGCACCTTTCTTGCGAGACGAGCTGATTCAGCCTGAGGCGATGCTGGCGCCTCTTTACTGGCTGTGCTCGAGTCAGGCTAATGACGTCACAGGGTTACGTTTCTTGGCAAATCAATGGGACGATAGACTTGTGGGGGCTGAGGCGGCAAAATTGGCGGGCGCACCAATTGGCTGGAAGGATCTTGCGGTTTTGCCTGTCACGCCCAAGTTCAAAGCTCAGTGAGCGCAGGCCTCGACCATTCTGAGTCACTACGGTGGGTTCCTGCTTCGCCGAGCGGCCTGAAGCACCAACTCTCCTCGGGCTAACAGGCGGTATCCATGCTTCAAGCAAGCTTGATATAAGTTTTTCTTAATTTTGTCCCGAGGTGCCGTCTGAATTTACCGCCGCTGCTAACGAGACATCGAGCACCTTTCCAAGACACACGATGGCCTCTTGGGTTGGACGGTGTCAGGAATGATGAAGGGGTGTCAGGAATTATGAGGTTTGAGTGAACATTTAACAGTATCCTGCCACCCATCGCAAAGGCTAAACTGCACCTTTCGTTGCTAGCCGCTCAACGTTCTCACGTCATCACGCATTCAAGACGTCTCCCGTGTTCAATTGACCAATGAAACATCTTTCAATTTGTATCCCAACCTTTAATCGGCACGAGCCACTAAAGCTATTGAATGAAAGATTTTTGAGCAGAGTGCTTGAACTCTTCCCCAACGATGTAGAAGTGTTAATTTGTGACGACTCAGAACTGGCGATCGCGCAGGCGAATCGCTCGGTTCTGCACAAGAATATTCGCTATCAACATAATCCTATTCGTACTGGCTTTGCCAGTAGTTTGGAATGGTGTTTTGAGCAGGCTGAGGGTAAGTTTGTTTGGCTGCTCTCTGACGACGATCCAATCCTGTGGGATGGATTTTGCCGGCTGTTGAGCTTGATTAAATTGGGCGAAGCGGATTGCTATATCGTGCCAATTATGTGGGCGACTTTTTTTAATGAAACGCGCGTCGATGATTTTAAAAAATTTAGCAAAAACAAAAGTTTTTCTGTGGATCAGATGTTTCTAGATGATCCCGGGTTTTTGCCGTTTATTTTGCTGTCTGCAGGCGTAGTACGACTGGATAAAACGGTTTTAAAGCAAGCGAGTTCGAGGCTAGAAGGAAACTTGTTTATGCATATCGCGATGTACCTGGATATGCTGACACCCGCGTCGCGTGTTGTGGTTGCAGATCAGCCTGTTGTGAATTATCAACTCACTCGCAAGCATACCTATACGGTTGAAACTCTATTCGAAATGCGCCTCGCGGTGTTGAACTACTTAACACCACAATTCGCCTCACTAAAAACCGTCATGCCCGAGCAGATTGATGCGGCGTTACAGCACAGCCTGCAGCTAATGGTAGAAAATGATCTGGGTATCGTGCAAATGAAACCCTTGCCGCAATCGCAAAAGAAAATGCGAAGCTATTATTGGAAGTATCGTCAAAAGCCGAACTACCTTGCAATGGTTATTTTAATGTTGCCACCCATCTTTAGTCGGGCTTGGTACTACGTTGTGAATGCGCGAGATTATGTGAGAGTGTACGGCGTGGGTGCGAGCATTTTGCGAAAGTGCCAGCTGGCATTGGCCTCGTATAAAGTGCTCAAGGCGTTTGCAATCTTTAGAGTGTAAGCACCTTAGCTTGGCCTCGACACGCCAACCGGAGTGTGCTTAAGCAGGCAGATATCTCGCCACATAAAACACGCCAGTAAACGCCATACCAACCACGATAGTCATCCAACTGATCATTTTCCAGGTGCATGCAGTGATTTCGTGATGGATGGTGGAGGTGAGTTTGAGCTCTAGCCTTTTGAGGTCTTCTTTGGTTGCAAGTGTCGGGAGAATTGTGTCAAAGCGGGTTTCTAGCATCGTCATTCTGGTTTCCATTGGGTTATCCTAAACGCGTCGGTTGGTGAGCATTTTAAGATTTTTGGTCTGTGCTGCGGATGGTAGAAGATGGTTTTGTCCAGTAGCAATCCTTCAATTACATTTTCTTACATTTATAAAAAAAACATGAAAAATTCAATTGCCCGCAGTTTTGCCTCGACGTTGCTTGCGACGGTATGCGCCGGTTTCGCTTGCACTGCAGCCTTGGCGCAGACCACTCAATGGCCGACGCGCCCCATTAAGATAGTGATTCCGTTTGGTGCGGGCGGAGGCACCGACGTAATCGGTCGGTTTTTAGCGCAAAAATTTACAGAAGGGCTGGGTCAAACCGTAGTGGTTGAAAATCGCCCCGGAGCGGGCGGCAGCCTTGGTAGCGCTGAGGTTGCGCGTGCACCGGCTGATGGTTACACAATATTGTTAGGTTCAAGCTCAACGCACGGCATCAATCCTGGGATGTATGCCAAGCTGCCTTACGATCCAATCAAAGATTTCGAACCGATCGGTTTGATCGCGACCAATTTGTTTGTGATGTCTGTACCCAAAGACTCGCCGGTAAAAACGGTTGCCGACTTAGTGAGGCTCTCGCAGGCCTCGCCTGGCCAGTTCGATTACGCCTCTTCAGGCAATGGCACCACGAGTCATCTCGCAGCCGCCTTGTTTATTTCGATGTCGGGTGCCAAGCTCACGCACATCCCGTACAAAAGTAATGTACCCGGTCTGACAGATTTGATGGCAGGCCGTGTGGCAATGATGTTTGACAATATTACGGCGATGCAAACGCAGATTAACGCCGGAACAATCCGCCCAGTTGCGACGACCGGCTTAAAGCGTAATGTGGTGTTCAAGGACGTACCGACTTTGGATGAGGCGGGCGTCAAGGGCTATGACCTGAGGGGCTGGTTTTGTTTGCTCGCACCGGCGGGCACCCCTGCAGAGATCGTGACAAAGATGAATCGAGAGCTAGTCAGAGTGATCGCAATGCCCGAAGTGACTGATAAGCTGATTGCCTTAGGGGCAGATCCTGAAACGGGTACACCCCAAGAGCTTAAAGCGCTGATCGCCTCTGAAATTATCAAATACAAAAAGATTATCGATATTGCTGGTGCAAAGGTTGAGTGATCATTGCCTCTTTATCTGGTTTGCGAGTAAAAGCTCGCCGTTCAGGGCGAGGATGTAAGCGTGGAGGGGCGCGCGTATATTCTTTGCTCATAGACCTACAGCTGTGACAAATTGTTGCACTTCTTCTTTTGTAGATGTGGTGAGAAATTGAGATAATTTCGGTATCGCACTTAAGGAGTTGTTTAAATGGAAGCTAGAATTATTGCGTTAGAAGAGTTTGCTGTCGATGCGCGTGATCGCCTCGCCCGCATTGAGACTAGGTTGGATACCTTAGCGACCAAGGCAGACTTGCATCGCGAGCTGCACGGTATGACTTGGCGGCTCTTTGGTGGGGCCACAGCCTTAGTCGGTATCGTCTATTGGATCGCCCGCAACATTCGCTAATACCTTCCGCTGCGCTGTCAACGCATGCCAGCGGATCCCTAACCGCCATGGTCGGTTCGCTTCAGATCAAGCTATTTTGCAATCGCGCAGTGACCACCGCTTGAGGCCTTGCCCGAGCCGGCCGCGATAAGCGGCGGTTCATTACGTAAATCAACCGGTGGCGCTTGAGTCGTATCCCAAACCAAGAACGCCAGCAAGCCGCACCAAAAGACCAATTGAAGTTTGTGCTTAGATAGGCTCATGTGTGTTGTCTTTTGTTATGTGATCGGTTCATGATGCCTCACTCGCTATAGTTTGTAATGACGTCGCACGCGTATACCGATTAGTGTGCCTGCAAACGCCAGTGGCACCCAGATCCAGCCGTGAATACTGCCTGTTGAGATCCCACTTAACATCGCCCCGATGTTGCAACCAAAGGCCAGGCGTGAGCTGTAACCCATCAAAAAGCCCGCCACTAAACCGACCACCCACTGCGTGCCAGTTAAGGGTTGACTGTCGCTTTTAGCGCGCGCTGAGATCCAAAGGGCACCACCCAAAATACCAATATTGGTGATCGACGTGATGTCCAGCAGCACCATTTCGCTCAAGCGTTGCGCATTACCGGCCTGGCTCCAGAAAGCATTGGCCGTCGGGTCAAACAAGCCTGCAGAGGTGGCAATCTTCGCAGCCCAAAGTCCAAAACCGTAGACGACGCCCCAAGGTTGGCCGGCAATGATCAAATTGAGCGTCGCCAATACTGCGAGTGCAACCGCGCCAAGCAGCCATTTGCGATCCCACCAAGTACGCCCTGGTCCTACCCAAAGTCTTGCTGCGAAGCCGAACAACGCAAGCCCACCTAACGTGATGAGTAGTGCTTGCGTACTGCCAAATTCGGTGACCAAGCCAATCGGCTCAAGTTGCCCAAGCGTCAGCCAGTCGCCCACTTGCACCGACCCCAGAAAACTGCCCAGCGCAAAGAGCGGCAAAATCCCCATGTTCAGCGGCACACCAAGACCCGCCTTGTACAGCGTGCCCGAGCCACAACCATCCGCAATTTGCATGGTTAAGCCAAAGACAAAGGCGCCAATTAACAGGCTGATACTCGGTGGGCCCAGTGCTGCAGTCAGCTCAGAATATTGACCCAGAAGCGTCAATGAAAATGCTGAGGCGAGGGCGAGCAAAACCAATTGACCTGCTACGCCACGCGGGTCGCGTTGTTCAATGAGCTGGCGCCAGCCAGTCGTGAAACCAAAGCGTGCGCCTGAAAGCGCAGCCCCCATTCCGATCCCCACTGCAAATAAAACAGCTTGGCGCACGGACACCGACCAGCCGAGGTATATAAAAAATAGCAGTAGCAGCAGGCTAAGTGGCAGACGTTTCATGATTCATTTCGTAAAACTGCATCGTTTAGGGCAGTCACTTATTTTGCTGACCACAATTGCGCGTCGATGTACAACTGCTTGAGGCGATTCGGTACGTTGTCCATTGGCAACGCCCCGGCGGCTTGCGTCCAGTCAACCATCGACCCAGCGTAGAGTTTTACGTTTGGCTGCCCCACCAGCTCTGACAGCACAAACCAGTTTGTTGCAGCCCAGTGACCCGTGTTGCAAAAAGAGATAACCTCTTGGTCGCTTTTAACGGGTGCTGAGAGGGCGAGTTTTTTGGCTTCGCTTGCAGGCACAACCTGGCTGCTATTTGGCGCAAACCACGTTGAGTGTTCGACGCTGACCGCGCCTTTTAAGGTACCAGGCACCTTGGCAGCTGTGTGCCGCGTTGAGCCATCAAAAAAAGCGGTGGGGCGTGCGTCAATGAGTTGTGCTTTACCCGATTGAACGCTGCTGACGACATCGGCACGCGTGGCGATCATGCTTTGGTTGATGCTCGGGGTGTAGGTGCTTGCCGTAGCTGATACTGGGTTGGTGTCTAGGCTAAACCCCGCAGTCTGCCAAGCCATTAAACCGCCGTTCAATACAGACAAGTTTTGTAGGCCTAGAACTTTGAGTGTCCAATACACGCGCGCAGCCGCACCGAAATCAGATGCGTCTTTGCCCGAAGAGGCCACAATCACATGTGCACTGGGCGTGAGGCCCAGGCGTTGTACGAGTTTGGTTAGGTTTTCTAGCGAGGGCAATTCGCCGGGGTTGCCCTCGGGGCCACGCCACGTGCCGTAAGGCGCGTTCAATGCACCCACAATGTGACCGCTTGCGTAAGATTTAGGGTCGCGGATATCAATGACGACCGTGTTGGGTGTGGCGAGCGCAGCCTGAGTCGCTTGTGCAGTTAACAGGGGTTCGGCGGCGCTTGCACTCGAGCTAAGAAACAGACCGAACAAACAAAAAACGATTTTTTTTATCATGGCGCAAACGACCTTTAAACGTGTGTAGTAACCAGCATTGTGCGCTTTACCTATAGCTAAAGGAAGTACATATTTTATCTCTTCTTATAACCAAAAGAAATATAGCGTCACTCATATACAAATAGCACCACTCATATGAAACGTATCTATTGTTGGCACCATGCGCGCACCCCTCCGGCACTTTGCAGCATAGATAAGACTACCTTAACTTGCATTTTTTGGTCCTGATCCACAAAGTTGCCGCGTCGCAGCATCTATTTCACGCAAGAGTGCAGGCATAGTTGCAAGCTTTGGCTGTAAATGGAAATTTCCCTCACCAAGGCTGTATCGTCTGAGGCATGGATACAGAAATCCCATTTCCATCTGTCACCCCAAGCGGTAGTCGCTGAACGCATGACGTCTTCGCTACCTCTGCCCATGGTCACTGCAGTTGCACTGCTGTTGATCTTTATGATCGTCTGGATTGTTAGGCTGCGTAAGCGTACCCGCACACTTGGCGTAGACGCGATCAATGCCAAACGTCAGTACGTCGAGCTTTTGCACAAAAATGATTTGCTCATCGCCGAGATCGAAAAGCGCGATGCGCTCGAGCTTGCGTTGCGCGGCAGCGAAGAACGCTATCGCACCTATGTCGAATACGCGCCAATGGGGATTTTTGTGGCAAATAGCGGTGGTGAGTTTGCCTTTGTGAATCCTGCCATTTGTCTGATGACTGGGTTTTCTAAGAACGAGCTGTCTACGATGACCTTGGCAGAGGTGTTCTCTTCAGACGTCTCACAAGAGTCAAACCTTTTTTTTGAAAGCGTTCATCAACAGAATTCTGGTGAAAAAGAAATCACACTACGTAAGAAAGACGGCTCTACCCTTCTTTCATACATACATGCGATCACGCTACCCGGCCATTCTCTGATCGGGTTTTGCATGGATATCACCGAGAAAAAAAGGGATGAGGAGCAGATCTACAATCTTGCGTTTTTCGATGCCCTGACTGCACTGCCGAATCGTCGCCGCTTACTAGACAAGCTCAGGCTCGCAACGTCTAACAGTGTGCAAGAGCAGGATCTGGGTGCGTTGATGATGATGGACTTGGATCATTTTAAAAATTTGAATGATACGCAAGGACACGATGTCGGAGATCGCTTATTAAAACAAGTGGGGCGTCGACTGATGGATTGTATTCGCCCAGACGATACAGTGTCTAGGGTGGGTGGCGACGAATTTGTAATCATTCTTGAAAGACTTGGTAAGGACGTTGCCATCGCAACGCAGCGTGCGCACGATCTGGTTAAAAAGATTCAAGCGTCGGTTTCACAGTTGTATCCATTGATCCCAGGTCGACCCGATTACTACATCACCTCAAGCATAGGCTTAACAATATTTGGTGATGAAGATAACTCAATCGACGCGTTATTAAAAAAATCTGACATCGCACTATACGAGGCTAAGAGAGGCGGCAGAAATACCTATCGGTTTTTTAGCCCAGAGATGCAAGCCTCGATCGATAGCAGCACTTCGCTGGTAGATGCCTTAAGGCGTGCTCTTCAGAATAACGAGTTCACGCTGTATTACCAGCCCCAAGTCAATGAAACAGGGCATGTCGTGGGGGCAGAGGCGCTATTACGTTGGACGCCTCCGAACGCTGAGATCATTTCGCCGCTTACCTTTATTGCCGCAGCAGAAGAGAGTGGTCTGATCGTGCCGATTGGTGATTGGGTTGTCGAGCAGTGTTTCTGGCAACTCCAGCGTTGGCAGAGGCGCCCCGAAACAAGCGGCTTAAAACTTTCAATCAATATCAGTGCTGAGCAGTTTCACCACGCTGATTTTGTTGCCAAAATTTGCAGCGGGATTGAGCGCTTTAATATCAATCCAAACCGCATCACACTCGAGCTAACTGAAAGTGCGGTTTTACAGCGAGTTGATCAAGCGGCGCAAAGAATGCTTGAGCTTAAGAACCGAGGGATTAGCTTTTCTCTAGATGACTTCGGCACTGGTTACTCTTCATTATCTTATTTAAAGCTTTTGCCTCTGGATCAAGTCAAGATCGACAGTTCATTTGTGCGAGATATTTCGTTTGATCCGGATGACGCAGCCATTGTGCGGGCGATTCTGGCAATGAGCAGCTCACTGGGTCTGAGCGTGATCGCAGAGGGCGTTGAAACCCACGTGCAGCGCGAGTTTTTATTTGAGCATGGCTGCTTGCATTATCAGGGCTACCTATTTGGCCGACCAGTGCCGATCGAGAGCTTTAGCACTGGTGCTTCGCACGCCTCAAGATAGATTTGGCGCACTCACCACCCGGTCAGGCGCTGTTGCGGGGTACTCGGCTGTCGTTTGAAAGCCTTTCGGTATATTTTAGTTAATCAGGTGTGTAGGGCGTATCTCTGCCTGGCACGATTCCAGCAGGCAAGTTTTCAATGTGTTGGCAAATGGCGCCAGGCGTGGTGATCCAAAGCTCAGCCCGGTGCTTCATGATGTGGTCGATGACGCGTCTGAACTGGCGAAGCCGATAGGGCTGCCCCAAGATAAAGCTATGTAATACGATGGGCATGACCAAGGGCCTACGCACCGATTCTTCAAGCATTTCATCAAACTGATCGATGAGATTCTGACAATAAAGTTGTGAAGGCGTGCGGCGGGTGACCGCCTCAATTGAGTCGTTTAAGTCATGCTGATACGGTACAGACAGAATAGGGCCATGGGCAGTTCTGAACCAGACTGGTTGATCATCTAAAGACCAATCCATCATGTAGCGGTAGCCTGCTTCTTTGAGCAAATCGAGCGAGTGATGCGTTTGCGAGATGTAAGGCGCCAACCACCCCATCGGCGGCTTGCCCTCGTGGCGCCGAATCGCCTCGGTCGCTTGAGCAATGCAGATCTTTTCTTCGTCGTAACTCATATCAATCTGGCGTTCGGCATTGGTTCTGCCATGCCCCACGATTTCGTCGCCTCGGCTGCTAAAGGCTTTAATCATCTCGGGGCAATAGTCATAGAGCTCGGTGTTAATTAACAAAGCATACGGAAACTTATAGGCCTCGGCTAATTCAAGTAAGCGCCAGGCACCAACCCGATTGCCGTAATCTCGCCAAGCAAAGCTGCGAGTGTTCGGCTGCGGACCGGGCCCGCCGTAGTCGTTTCCAATCCCTTCGCCGTATGAAAAATGCTCAACGTTTAAACTGAAATGCACCGCCAAGCGCTTGCCCTCTGGCCAGCTGTAGTCTGGCCGAGCATTGATGGGGCTGTAGTCATAGCGATGGTGTGTTTTAAGCATGATGAGCGTTGGATCCCTTGATTCAAAGTCTCTATTTGCGGTGTAAATGAAGTCTAGCTTATAGTTGGCAGGTATATGCTGATCATTTGGCTGCCCACTTACGATTTCTATTGAGGTTTTAAAAATGTCTGTACAAGCTGCATCAATGCCCCCCTTTCATTTGGCTTTTCCGGTGCGCGATATCGAAGAGGCGCGCCAGTTTTACGTCGGCGTTTTGGGCTGTGGCGAAGGTCGTAGTGCACCAGACTGGGTCGATTTTGATTTTTACGGACATCAAATCGTTGCGCACTTAGCGCCTGACGAATGCGGACACAAGCAAACGAGCGCGGTCGATGATCATCAAGTACCCGTGCGTCATTTTGGGGCAGTGTTGTCGATCCCGCAATGGGAAGTCATGGCCACAAAGCTTAAAGCAGTCGGTACAACATTTGTGATCGAACCCTACACCCGCTTTAAAGGCGAGGTGGGCGAACAATCGACCATGTTCTTCATGGATCCGTCGGGCAACGCGATCGAGTTCAAGGCTTTTGCGAACATGAGTTCGCTATTCGCGAAATAATGCAGTGATGTGAGATCTTGCGGTGCTACCGCATCGCGCGATGCGGTCGAAGATGTAGGGTCGCTTGCTCTTGGCTAGCTCACCTTACATCTCTTTGCCAGCCAGCTTGGCTGATCAAGACGACTGATGAATCACCCACCAGAGTGTCAGTGCTGATGGCCCAAACAGCAAGAGCATGAGAGTCCATACCGCTGTTTGGCTCATGCCGCTAGCGGGTGCTTCATGATGTGACGTGTCGTGTTGCATAATTGCCTCTTGATAAGATTTTGTTGATGCATTATTGAACAAGCGTTTGTAATAAACAAGTCGATCTTAGTTTTTTTGCCTGAAACCTTTGAAATTCCTTCACCTTCGACGGGATCGGCTATTCGGCCTTGATGCCATTCTTTCTCATCAGTTCAGTCCACTTGATAATGTCTGCCGCAATCTCGGCGGCAAAGGCTTGTGGCGTGCTACTGATGGCTTCAGAGCCCTGCTCAGCAAAGAGTTTTTGCGTGGCTGGGTCGCGGGCGATTAAAGCCACTTCAGCGGCGAGCTTATCGACGATTGCCTGTGGGGTACCAGCGGGCGCAAGCATGCCAAGTTTGAGCGTGACGTCGTACCCTGGGTAGCCTGACTCGGCAACCGTCGGTACGTCAGGCAACAGCGCCGAGCGCTTACTGCTCGTGACCGCTAACGCGCGTAACTTGCCACCTTTTATATGAGGCAGTGCGGTAGAGGTAGTCTCGATCATCATAGAGGTTTGCCCCGCCACGGTATCTGCCAAGCCGGGCGCGTTACCTTTGTAATGGATTGCAGTGAATTGAGCGCCTGAGGCCATTGTTAATAGTTCGACGGCTAAATTTGCCGAGCCGCCGCTGCCCCCAGTGGCAACGTTGATCTGCTTGGGCTTTGCTTTCGCAAGTGCAATGAGTTCTTGCAGAGTATTCGCCGGTACAGAGGGATGCACCACGACGAATAAGGACAGTTGCGTCAGCAGACTGATCGGTGCAAAGTCTTTGTTGGTGTCGTAGGGCAGGGTGGCAAATAAGCCCGGATTCAAGGTGTGCGCTGAAGTAATGGTGCCGGTGATTAGCAGCGTATAGCCGTCTGGCGTACTTTTTGCGACAGACTGACTGCCGATGATCGTGCTGGCGCCTGGCCGGTTTTCAACAATCACTTGTTGCCCAAGATGCTCAGACAATTTCTTTGAGTAGACTCGCGCGGTAATGTCGACGTTACCGCCGGCGGTGTACGGAACAACCACTTTGATTGGTCGGTTCGGATAGTCAGTTTGTGCGTGAACGCCTGTTGCTGCGCCAAATAAGCCGATTAAGCTCGCAAGCGCGATTGAGGCGATGCGATTGACGTGAATTTGCTGCGACATTCTTTGAATATTTATTTTCAAGTTGTTCTCCTTAATACTTCGACCGGTTCAGCCGATGGGCAAACAATTCACTTTCTCTTTAAAACACTTTTCTCGCCGCAGTCGAGTCAACCTTAACGTCAGTAATGTCTGCGTTAGGCGGCACCAAGCTCCGCACGCACAAGCTGTGCGCCTTGACTCAGCGCGCAGAGTTTTCCGTAAGCGACTTCGCGAGGCAGATACTTCATGCCACAGTCTGGCGCAGGGATCAGTTGTTCAGCTTTGACATATTTCAAGCCTGCTCGAATGCGAACTGCGACTTGCTCGGCCGTTTCAATTTGATGATTGCCTAAGTCCAACACACCCAACATAATTTTTTTACCAGCCAAATCGGCGAGCACGCCAAGGTCGAGCTTTGGTTGCGCAGCTTCGATTGAAATCTGCGTGGCAATTGAATCACCGAGGCCGGGCAAAAATGAATAGCCTGTTGGCTTTTGCCCTTTGACGACAGCCGCATAACCAAAGCATAGATGCACAACCGTGGGCACGCTGATCCCCTGCAAGGCGCGGTTGATCGCTTTGACCGCGTAGCGTTTAGCTGCCTCAGGGTCGTGGCGTAGCCAAGGTTCATCTAGCTGAATAAAATCGGCACCCGCCGCCTGTAGTGCCAGCGCTTCAGCATTGACTGCCGCAGCAAAGTCCATCACCATGGCTTCATCGTCATGGTAGAACTCATCTTTAGCCTGTTGTCCCATCGTAAAGGGGCCCGGCAGCGTGACTTTAGTTAAACGGTCAGTATGCTGTTTCAAAAACTTGAAGTCCTCGACCTCAACAGACTGTACGCGGGCGATCTTGCCGACCACGCGAGGTATCAGCGTTTCAAGTCCGTTTTGCGAACGAATCACAGCGGGGTTTTGGTCGTCGATGCCATCCAGGGAGTTGGCAAAGCGGTTTGAATAGCTTTCGCGTCTGATCTCGCCATCAGTAATGATGTCGATGCCTGCGCGTTCCATCTCTTGAATGGCGAGCTTGGTGGCGTCGTCTTGCGCGGCTTGAAGCTGCTCAGGGGCAACGCGCCAAAGTTCTCGTAGGCGCGTGCGCGGCACGCCTTGGGAGAGTAGGGCGTGATCCACTAGCCATGTGGGTTGCGGATAGCTACCCACCACGGTGGTGGGTAGTATTTTTTTGGATGGCGAGTGGGTTGTCATGCCTTAGTTCGCTGTCGCACCAGAGTCTTTTACGATCTTTGTCCACTTAGCAAGTTCTGTCACGGTAAACGCATTGAAGTCTTTTGTATTCATCGGGGTGATGATCAAACCGAGTTCAATAAAACGTTTTTGTGTAGCTGGGTCTTCCAAGATCGTCATCGTGGCTTTGTAAAGTTTGTCGATCACGGGTTGAGGCAAGCCAGCAGGGCCTGCCAAGCCCCACCAAGGGCGTAGGTCGTAACCCGGCACGGTGTCGCTGATAGGTGGCACTTCTGGGGCGATCGGGCTGCGTGCTGTGGTCGCGACGCCCAACGCTTTCAGGCGGCCAGACTGCACATGGGGATAAATGACAGGCACGTGATAAAACGCCATCGAAACTTCACCGGCAAATAAATCACTAAAGCCTTGGGTGATGTTTTTATAGGGGATGTGCCGGATATCAATGCCAGCCAGTGTTTTGAGTAGCTCGCCCGCCATATGCGGCGAGGTACCCGAGCCGGCCGAAATATAGGTCAGTTTCCCTGGGTTCGCTTTTGCATAGGCGATGAGTTCAGCCATGTTGTTGGCGGGGATCTTAGGGTTGATCGCCAACATGTTTGGCGCCGCTACCATCAGGGCGATATGAGTGAAGTCTTTGATGGGGTCAAACGGGACGTTGGCATAAAGTGCCGGATTGGTGGCGTGTGTGGCGCTTGTTGAAAACGAGAGTGTGTAACCATCGGGCGCGGCTTTGGCGGTGGCGTCAGCCGAGATGTTGCCGCCGGCACCAGCCTTGTTCTCGACCACCACGGTTTGACCAAGGCTGTCGCCGAGCTTTTGGGCGTACAGTCTGGCAATGACGTCGGTTGTCGTGCCTGCCGAATACGGGACCAAAAATTTGATGGATCTGTTGGGATAGTCTTGCGATTGCGCGTGAGCGCTGAGCGAGGGTAACGCGCTCGTGAGAGCGACGGCCAGCATACCCACTAGTTGAGTCAGTTTTGAAGGTGAAAAGCGCAACATTGCGGTTCCTTTTGAGTGTCTGTCTGTATCAATTTTTTGCGAAGGAGTCTTTGCTTGATCGCCAGACGCCATGCAGCAGCGTCGAGGCCTCTCGTAAACTGAGTGTAAAGCGCAAAACGCGTCAGCGGGCGGGTTTTATATACAGGTGATCCTGTATTGACAGGTTGCAAATAGTCTAAGAGTTTTTTCAGGGGTTGTGAGCGTGCTCATTCCAACCCAGGCGCAGTGCAAGATCTTTTTCAGTGTGGGCAAGGTTACGAGAGGTACCTGTGGGCGACTGTTTGACAGTTCTTGAGGGTTCAAATCTGCTACGATCAAGTCAGAACTGATGCCATGATGATTCAGTTCGAGAATAGCTAGCGCAGAGCCCTAGGTGTTTAGTACGACGTGATTATTTTTTGTAATTGACCTGCGTGAAGGTGACTAGGATAGCCATGATTAATTTTGAAGCAATCGTTTTTGCATTTTTATTAATGTTGGTGCTGATCACACTAAAATTTTCGATCAAGATTGTGCCTCAGTCCGAAAACTGGTTGGTCGAGCGACTGGGCAAGTACAACCGTAAACTTGAAGCCGGTTTGCACTTGTTAATCCCTTTTTTAGAAACAGTGCGTTACAAGGTTTCTATCCAAGAAATCCAATTGCCGCCTGATCCAATCAACGCGATTACTCACGATAACGTCTCGATCTCGGTTCAGCTTGCGATTTTGTATCGAATCACTGATGCGTCTCGCACCATGTATCGCATTGAAAATCTCACCCTCGCGATTAAAACAATTGTGAATGGCACGATTCGTAGCGTCATCGGTAAAACAGACCTTGATGGCGTGCAGTCCAACCGTCGGCATTTGGCACAAGAAATCGAGGCCGAGTTGCAGATGGTATCGGACGAATGGGGCATCAAACTGACTCGGGTCGAAATCACTGAGGTCGATGTAGATAACGCGACAAAAGAAGCGATGCAGGTACAGCTAAACGCCGAACGTAAGCGCCGCGGCCAAGTAACTGAGGCCGAAGGAATTAAACAAGCGACCCAGCTGCAAGCGGATGCGCGCCTATATTCAGCCGAAAAAGAAGCGGCGGCCAAGCGTATTTTGGCCGACGCCGAAGCCTATGCCGTCACAGCGGTATCAAAGGCAATCGCAGAGGGTGGGGCAAGCGCCGTTGAGTTCGAAATTAAAAAGATTCAGGCTGCCGCGATTCAAGAACTATCGAAGGGAAACAACTCCAAAATCATCATGTTGCCTAGCGATGTGTTGTCGGCGTTGTCTGGCACGCTTGGCAAAATCGCCAGTAAATTTTGAACAATCGATCCTGCGCCCGGCTTTGAATATGGAAATCTACCAAATCTCAATTGTTGTGGCGATCGCGCTTGCGATCACAGAGCTGCTCACGCTAACGTTTATTTTATTAGGGATGTCAGGCGCAATGCTTTGCGTGGCGGTCATTCAGTATTTCACTGGCACCTTTAGCTGGCCCCGTGAGGTCATCGTGTTTGTGGTTGCCTCGGTTGCTGTGACCGTGATTTTTAGAAAAATATATCGAAACAAAGCAGACCAAACAACCTTGAAAGCTGATGACATCAATCAGTACTAATTGAGCCGCTTCACTAGCGCTTCAGTAAACGTTGTTGTGGTCGCCTTGCCGCCTAAGTCTGTTGTTTTCACGTTATCTTGATTCAGTGTCAGATCAATCGCAGTGCGCAGACGCGTAGCAAGCTCGGGGTGCCCAACGTGGTCAAGCATGAGGCCAGAGGCCAACAACAGTGAAATCGGATTGGCGATCCCTTTGCCAGCGATGTCCGGGGCTGTACCATGCACCGCTTCAAAAATTGCGACATCCTTACCAATATTGGCACCCGGGGCCAAGCCTAGGCCGCCCACCAAGCCAGCGAGCTCGTCTGACAAGATGTCACCAAACAAATTCGAGCATAAGAGCATGTCGAATTGCCAAGGGTTGAGCACAAGTTGCATCGCGCAGGCGTCGACAATACGGTCATCCACCGCGACACGGCCTTCGTATTCACGTGCGACGTTACGGGCCTCTTCTAAAAATAATCCCGTCAAGACTTTCAGTACGTTGGCCTTGTGCACGATGGTAATTTTTTTGCGTCCGTGCTTAACCGCGTATTCAAAGGCATAGCGTGCGATGCGGTTGATGCCTACCCGTGTGTTGGCGCCTGAGGACAGCGCGACGGCGCGCGGGTCGTCTCCGACCGGTAGATAGTGCTCATGCGCCACATAAAAACCTTCGAGGTTTTCGCGAATCAGCACGATATCGATCTTGTCAAAGCGCCCGGGCACAATGGTCAGTGCCGGACGCACATTGGCGTATAACCCAAAGGTTTCACGCAACCGCACGTTCGCCGAACGAAAGCCCTCGCCAATTGGGGTTGAGAGTGGACCTTTCAGCGCCAAGCCATTTTTACGAATGCTCTCGAGCAGCGGCTGCGGCATCGGGTCGCCACAAGCGTTAAACGCAGCCATCCCGGCAAGTTGAGTTTCCCACTTGAACGGGGCACCCAAGGCCTCGAGCACGGCAACGGTGGCTTTGACAACTTCAGGGCCAATGCCATCGCCTGGAATGAGGGTGGTTGGAATGGGGTTGAGTGCAGTCATCAAAGAGGCCTTGTCGCAAATGCCAAAAACTCAGTGTAAGACAAAAACCTCGTGGTATTTTTTTAGGACGGCACGTTCATCGCATCAGGAGGCGCGCTACCTGTTAACACTGCGATGATGTTGTCAGCTGCGCGCTGTTCGATGGCGAGCCGTACTGAGCGCACTGCCGAGCCTAGGTGAGGGGTAAAGACGGTTGCAGGGTGTGCGAGCAATCGTGGCTCGATCTCATGTGGGCGATCGCTCAGCGCCCAATCTTCACAGGCAAAGACATCGGCGGCATAGCCTGCAAGGCGACCGCTTTCTAAGGCCTGTGCGACGGCCTGTTCATTGACCACCGAGCCACGCCCAACGTTGATCAATAGCTGACCTGGTTTGCATTCTGCCAATTGCACATGGTCAATCAAATTCAAAGACTCTGTGGTGAGCGGCACGGCGACAAACACATAATCAGCATGCAGCATGGCGTATGCCAGAGTGCAAGGTGTAATGCCTGGCAATGAAGTCTGTGGATCGACGCTAAGCAGTGACTTGCAGTCAAAGCCAGTGAGGCGCTGGGCAATGGCCTGACCAACCAGGCCCAGCCCAACGACGGCAGCAGTAGAGTTGTGCAGACCTTGACCAAAGAACTGTGCGCGCCAACCCTCAAAGGCTTGTGTGCGCAGTTGTTGGTCGCCCAAGCGCACGTGCCGGCCTAGCGCGATCGCCAAACCCAGAGCGAGCTCTGCCGTGGGCTCAGTGAGCAGGTCAGGCACGATGCTGACCCAAATGCCCTGTTGTGTGCAGGCCGCGACGTCATAGTTATCAAAGCCCTTAAGTGCACAGGCCACGATTTTGAGCTGTGGCGCTTGCTCAAGCAGCTTCGCATCGACACGATCGGTCATAAAGCCCATCATTGCCGTCGCAGTCGATAAATGCTCAGCGAGTTCGTTGGGCTGCCACGGCTCGAGCAAGGGGTTCATAACCACCTCGCCATATCGCGCGAGGCGCTGGTGAACTTCAGCGTGGATCGGATTCGTGACAACAATTTTGTGAGGCATATTATCTTTCAAGTGTGATTGCCTTGAGTCTCAAGGCTGGTATTTGAGCGACCAAAG
>JARXAG010000096.1 GCA_029866055.1 Burkholderiaceae bacterium | reverse complement strand
CTGGCTTTAAGTATCTGTACACCACGGTGGCGCATGGTCAAAATCTGGCCAGTACATCACCTGCGCATATTTTTCGTGTGGCAGTCCGTAATCGGGGCGATGCTTGGCTCAGAACACGTATGTGGTTCGCCACCCATCCGATCGTCGGGCCGTTATATAACAAGTGGAAGCTATGGAAGCGAACGCTGCGCGCCAAAGCCTAGGGCTTTCTGTCATCATCATCACAAAAAACGAGGCAGCGCGCCTTGGGGATTGCCTTGCGTCCGTCAACTTTGCCGACGAAATTATTGTGCTGGATGGTTACAGCACCGACGCCACCGTAGAGATTGCACGCGCGTATGGTGCGCAGGTGCATCAAGTGGCCGACTGGCCTGGGTTCGGACCACAAAAAAATCGAGCCTTGGCACTCGCGACCAAACCCTGGGTGTTGTCAATCGATGCCGATGAGCGCGTCACCCCCGAGCTGCAAGCTGAAATCGTGCGAACGCTAGCGCAGCCCATCTATGATGCTTACCAAATCGCTCGGCTCTCTGAGTTTTGTGGCAAAAAAATTCGCCATAGTGGTTGGTGGCCGGATTATGTTTTGCGTCTATTCCGTCGTGAGCTTGGCGTGTTTGATAACGTTCAGGTGCATGAACAGGTCTTAGTGCGCGGTCGGGTTGGCAAGCTAAAGTCTTGGTTTTTACATTTTCCGTTTGATGATCTTGACGCGCTGGTGACTAAGATCAATCGTTACTCTAGCGATGCGGCACAGATGATGGCCCTTAAAGGGCGGCGCGTTGGGGTGTTTGGTTTGATGACGCATAGTGTCTGGACCTTTATCCGAATCTATTTGCTACGACGCGGGTTTTTAGATGGTCGCCATGGCTTTGTGCTTGCCGCGACCGCAGCCTCTGGCAGTTTTTTGCGTTATTCAAAGCTGATGTTTTTGAACGAAGCGAATCAACGAGCGCAGACAAGCGCGTTGAACAAGGCAAATGTGCAGACGCAGCCTGGTGTATTGAGCGAAGCCGACAAGCATTCAGAGTCTAGGTTGTTGACCGAGGTCAAGACTCTGCCACATTCTGGGTTGTTAAATTCCAGCAACGGGCGGGTTGAGCCAAAATGAAAATTTTGTTTACTAATTTTCATCCACGTAACGGCGGCGGGCATGTCACCTACATTGTCAACTTGCTACGCGGCTTGGTCGGAGCGCATCAACTGACGGTTGCCACACCCAGTTCAAGCCGTCTGTACCGTCTTGCACAAGCCATGCCCGAGGTCAAGGTTGTTGATATGGCTTTTACAACGCGACCGTCCTCGTGGTTGACTGATCGTGCTGCGCTGCGCCAACTGCTCGTGACGAATGCCTTTGATACCGTTCATGTCAATGGCTCGGCAGATCATAAGCAAGTCATGTTGGCGTCGCTTGGGCTGCGCCAGACTCCGCGCATTATTTTTACCAAACACAATGATCACTCTTTGACGAGCTTTGGACACCAGTTACGCGCGCGCTTCGCAACCGACCATGTGATTGCTGTCAGCGACTACATCAAAGACTTGTTAGTGAAGTCGCCTTACAAACGTCAGGCCATCACCACCGTTCGGCACGGTATCGATATCGATTATTTTTCACCAGTGAGTGTTCACGAAAAACTGCGTTTGCGAGAACAATATCTAGGTCCAGACTTTGATCAAAAAATCATTCTTGGTAGCGCGAGTGGCACCGACTACGAAAAAGGTTGGTTGGATTTAGTGACCGCCGTATCCCTATTGTCGCCCGAGCAGCGCACCAGGTTTCATATTGTTGTGATCGGAGACCCGCCCAACGCACTCAAACGCGCTCAGGTGGCCGATTGCGGGATGGCTGGGCAAGTCAGTTTCCCGGGCTTACTCGATGATGTCCGCCCCTGGTTGGCTGCCTGCGATATCGGTTATGTCTTGTCTTATCAAGAGGCTTTGTCTTTCGCGTGTCGTGAGCTGATGGCGCTTGGTTTGCCTGTGCTTGTCACCAATGTAGGTGGGTTGCCTGAAAACTTAACGGATCAGCGCGAAGGCTGGATTGTGCCACCGCGCAGCCCAGAGCTGATTCGAAATGTGTTACAAAAAATATTGCTTCAACCTGAACAACTGTCAAAGATGGGAGCACAGGCGCGTCAACGCGCCGAGCGCGAATTCGGCTTGGCCGAGTTCGTAAAAGCAACGCTCGCGATTTATCAGTAGTCTGAATGCTTACTAATTAGCGAATATGTCGATACCAATCTTGATGTACCACCAGGTAGGAGAGCCGGCGCCGCGTGGTACGTCGTATCGAGGTTTAACGGTTCATCCCAAAAGCTTTGCCAGGCAGATGCGCTGGATGCATCGCTTGGGCTATCGCGGCTTAAGTATGCGCGATTTAATGCCATATCTTAAACGTGAAAAAGTCGGCAAAGTGTTTGGCATTACCTTTGATGATGGCTTTCGCAATGTGTTTGAACACGCGCTGCCCGTCTTGCAAACGTATCAATTCACCTCTACCAATTACTTTGTTGCCAATCAATTTGATGGCAGCAATGTTTGGGATAAGCAAAATGGTGTGGTGCCGTCAGATTTGATGTCCAAGCATGAGATGCTCGCGTGGGCACAAGCGGGTCAAGAGGTCGGCTCGCATACGCTAGACCATGTCCATCTGCCAGAGCTGTCCCTCGAGGCGGCCCGAGACCAATTAATTCGTTCTCGCCTCGTGCTCTCTGAGATGCTTGGCGCAGAGGTGACTGCTTTCTGCTATCCCTATGGTGACTTTGAACCTGAACATCAGCGCTTAGCGCAAGAAGCTGGCTATACCAACGCCACAACTACCGCGCGGGGGCTGGCAGATATTTCAGATGATTTCTATGCGCTTCCACGGGTCGGGATCTGGCGGACAACGCCGTTATTCCGCTTTCTAATTCAATGCTTAAGTCAACACGAGAACCGTCGACGTGCCTGAACGCTTGCGGATCGCACTCTTGGTGGATCGCTTTGGCCGCCGCTTTGGTGGTGCCGAGGCCTATGGAGTCAATTTGTTCGAGGTGTTGTGCCAGCGCCATGATGTGACCGTGATTGCGCATGACTTTGAGCATGATTTACCAGTGAAACAGATTAGGGTGACGGTGAGTCGAAAATGGCCAAGCTGGATGCGGGTATGGCATTTTGCGCGCGAAGCCACGCGTCTCACGCGCGAGAATTTTGATGTGGTCCACTCGCATATGAACGGCGGTGCGGGGCATATCCATGTGATTCATGTTGCCCCGATCCGTTATCGTCGTCTAATTGGGATTGGTGCCTTGCGACGATTATTAGTCTATTTTCAACCCAGCAATGTTGCGTATTTGTCTCTTGAGGCAGCAGCGATGCGTGCCAAAACTGGATCGCGCGTTGTGGCGGTGTCGCATTGGCTCAAAGAACGCATACACGAGGCGTATGGCCCGCAATGCATCGTGGAGACGATCCCTCCTGGGGCCACCAGCGTAGCGGTTGATCCAGTGGTGCGTTCGCAAACTCGTGCGGCTCTGGGCTGGGCGCACGACGATGTTGGGTGCCTGCTGGTGGCACGTAACCCGTTGCGAAAAGGGCTCGCGACGGTTCTCGAGGCCTTAAGCGAGCTGCCCGAAAATTTTCGGCTTGCCGTGGTGGGGACGCAACCCGAAGTGACAGATTATGTACGGGTGAACTACCCCAAGCTTGTTGCCCGAGTCAATCTGATCGAACCGACGCCCGAGGTGTCACCCTACTACCAAGCCGCCGACGTCTACGTGCATCCGACCTTGCTGGATAGCTTCGGTCTGGCACCTCTTGAGGCCATGGCGCACGGTCTGCCGGTGATTGTGAGTGGACCCGAGTTTTGCGGTTTTGGGCAGTATGTGACTCATCGCCATGACGCTTGGGTATTAAATAATCCAGAAGACCCGAGCGAAATTGCTGAGGGCTTGCGCGCGTTGACGTCAGATCAAATCTTGCGCGAACATCTGTTGTGTCACGCCGCCAAGCTGGTGGGATCGTTATCTTGGGCCGCTGCAGCGCAAAAATACGAGGCACTGTATGCAGAAAGTATTGAGGCTCGCCGCGTAGCCATGAACGCGTCTCAAACAAGCACCTGACGCGTCATCTGCACTTCGGTGACTGAGATTCAACGCACGCTGAGTTCACACCCAGCCACGCATCCGATAGCCGAGTAACCCTAAATACTCTTTGATGATGGTGCGGCTTGCTTCGAGGCTGCGAATGTGCGGCAACCAGGGGTTAAGAGGTTCATCATCGGGCAGTGTGATTTGCGGCGCGCTTGACGCCGGTACAGCATCAATCCCACGTTGGATAAAGGTTGCCAGCGCACGTGGCATATGCAAAGCTGACGTCACTAACAGCGCACGTTTAAGCTGAGCGTGTTGCATCACACGATCTGAGAACTGCGCATTTTCGTAGGTGTAGCGGCTATCATTTTCTAGAATGAGTGCCGACTCTGGTACGCCCCGCTGGCGTAAAACTTTGGCCATGATGCGTGCCTCACTGACTTTTCCCTCTAGCGCTCCACCCGATAACAAAATCTTTGGCGCACGTCCTGCGAAATATAGGGCCGCAGCGCGGTCAATCCGATCAAAGGCTGTTGCGCGGTTATAAGGCTCAAACCAGTTCGCGCGATTGGCTTGCGTGTTGCCTCCTAACACCACAATCACATCAGCGCGCGGCGCACGCGCAGCCTCGACATAGGCATAGCGGTTTTCAAGTTTGCCGCCAAAATAAAGTGAAGTAATGGGTAATGACCACATCAATATCCAACCCAGACCTAAGGTTGAAATGAGCACCGCGGTGCGTCTGTGCGACCACAACGCAAAAAGTAATGCAATCACTAAGAGCAGCAGCCCCAAGCTGGGTGGATACAAAATTAGATTCGAGAAAGGAATTTGTGAAAGCAAGGTAGCTTAATCAGAAAAAATTTTAGAAAGCTTCAATGTCGACATCGCATTAGTGAGAAACAAAAAATGGTTGCGTACGTGCCACGACTTCACCAACGGTCGGCCAACGTCCAAGCTGCCCTAAATTAACACTTTCAGGGTTCCAGGGGCCGGTATGAGTAGGGTCGGTGACGCCAAACAGTGTGATTTGCTTGGCACCGACGGTTGCGCACAGGTGCGATACCCCCGAATCATTGCAAATGACAACTTTGGCCAAACGTGTGAGTGCACAAAAGCCACCGAGCCTTAGCGGGTCGATTAAGTCGGCCGTGGGTACGGCCCGCAGCGCGGCCGCTTGTTCTGCCTTAGGCGGGCACATTGCCACGCGTACGCCGTTGTTTTGTAGGATGCGAGTGTACGCATCAAACTGCGGCCAGACCTTCGCTTGCCCTTTATGAATGCCCGTTGCGGTTGGGGCGATCAGCACAAACTCACCCGCCTTCAGGCCCGCAGCACTGAGATGGTCGTGGGCGCTTTGTGTTTGAGCCTTGGTTAAAGGCAGATGTAAGCGTTCGGGAAGCATTTGCGGCATCGCATCAATGCCCCAAGCCGCCAGGGCTTGTTTGGCCATGGCAAAGTGACTTTGCACCGCATGCAACGGCTCGGTGGGTTTGCGTAGCGGCCAGCGCAACAGCAGGCTTCTTCCGTCGTCGCGCCAACCAGCGCTTTGCAAGCCAGCAAGGCGAAAACACAAGGCACTTGACAGCGAATCGGGCAAAATGAGGCCCCGCTTGAATTTTGGGTGCCTTTTACGCCAGTCTCGCACTTCAACGACGTCTTCGATCAGCCGGCCATACATTGGCACAAAGCCCTCAGTCCCCATGCCCGCTAACAGGTCTTTGGCCCACCCTCGTGCGCAAACTGCGAACGGTATGTTTAGCCGACGCAGCATATCGAGTACAGGCAGACTCATACAGACGTCGCCGACCCAGTTTGGTAAACGGATCAAAATTGGTTCTTGTTGCATGACTGATTTAACCTTAAGTTCATGGCGTAAGGATACGACAAGTGCGCCCGCTGCCCAAGTCGCCTCACTCAGGTTTCTTTTTTTCCCGCAAAGGAGTTAGCCAGGAGGATTGAGAGGGATTCAAAGCGACGGGTGGAGATGCAAGAGGTGATCAGGCATTCTTCTCAAATCCCGACGTTTTATGCGTTGGTGCTCAGCGAGCCGTTCATTAGAGATCCGAGCCAGAGCGGGTAAACTTCAGTTTTCTGCTTACCAGAGCGTTATTTTGACTCAATTGACCGGCCTCCCTGCTAACTCATCGTCTCCCTTGAGTGCCACCTTGTGGCGTCGTATTTACGAACGCGTTGGCGCCTACTGGAAAGGCCTTGCGCTCGCCGTGCTGTTTATGGCCGGTGCTGCAGCAACGCAACCCACGCTTGCCGTGGCAATGAAACCGCTGCTTGACGAGGGGTTTTCTGGTGCCAAGCCCGAGTACGTCTGGCAAGTGCCTTTGGCTATTATTGCGTTGATTACTGTGCGAGGGGTCTGTAACTTCTTCAGTGACTATTTGCTGGCCTGGGTAGCCAACAACGTGTTGTTAGGCGTACGCGCCGACATGTTCGAAAAACTGTTGTCGATGCCCGACAGCGAGTTCAAAAAAGGCGATACCGGGCGGTTGTTAAACCGCTTCACCGTTGATGCGGGCAACGTCACAAGCTACGCCACCGATGTCTTGACGGTCGTGGTGCGCGAGTCGCTGGTCGTGATCGCAATGATCGGAGTGCTGCTATACATGTCATGGCAGTTGACGCTCATTATTTTGGTGACGATGCCGATTTCGGTACTGATCTCGCGCGGTTTCATCGCTCGCATGCGCCGTATTAATCGAGACACCGTCAACATGAACGCCGAACTCACGCGCGTCGTGAACGAGGGGATTGACGGTCAGCGCGTGGTGAAACTGTTTGATGGGTATGAGTTCGAGCGTAAGCGCTTTGCCTATGTCAGCGGTCGCTTACGGCGCTTTGACATGCGGGCTGCGACCTCAGATGCGGCGCTGACCCCGATTACTCAAGTCGTGACGGCGATCGCCGTTGCGGCGGTGATCTCGGTAGCATTAAGTCAAGGCAATGCCGGCACCTTAACGGTGGGTAGTTTTGCCGCCTTCATGGCAGCACTTGCGCAGATTTTTGATCCGATTAAGCGCTTAACCAAGGTCGCGAGTCGCACCCAAAAGATGCTGGTGTCAGCTGAGAGTGTGTTTATTTTGGTCGATCAGCCCTCTGAAGTTGACCAAGCCACCGGGGCCTTTGAGGGTCGGGTGAACGGTCGGGTTGAATTCAAAGCGGTTTCGCATCGCTTTGCAGATGCTGAGGTGGACACGCTGGCTCAAGTCAGTATCGTGGCTGAGCCGGGGCAAACGATCGCCTTGGTGGGGCGCTCGGGTAGCGGTAAAACGACCTTGGTGAATATGTTGCCGCGCTTTGTGGGGCCTTCAAGTGGTCAGGTGTTGATTGATGGCCGGGATATCGAGTCGGTATCGCTGCGTAATCTACGAGAACAACTCTCGCTGGTGAGCCAAGACGTCGTCTTGTTTGACGACACAATCGCGGTCAACGTAGGCTACGGGGCGCTGCACGATGCGTCTGAGGCTGAAATTCGCGCGGCCTTGCAAGCGGCGAATTTGCTTGAGTTTGTGGATAGTTTGCCGTTGGGTATACAAACGAAGGTAGGTGAAAATGCCACGCGCTTGTCGGGTGGACAGCGCCAGCGTTTGGCGATTGCGCGTGCCTTGATCAAAAACGCCCCAATACTGATACTGGATGAAGCAACGTCTGCGCTAGACAACGAGTCTGAGCGTCAGGTACAAGTCTCACTCGAAACCTTGATGAAAGGCCGTACCACCCTAGTGATTGCGCACCGTTTATCGACCGTACAAAACGCAGATAAGATCGTGGTGATGGATCGGGGCAGGGTGGTCGAGCAGGGCTCGCACGCTGAGCTGTTGGCATTAGGCGGTGCCTATGCCGGTTTATATCAAATGCAGTTTCGTGACGAATGATATGACGTATCCGGCTGTATAAAATTACAAACCTTATGTGAAGTTAAATGTAAGATTTATTCAGTATCTATCTGAATATATTATATAAATTTATTTATTTTAAATAAAGATATTGACAAAATTAGATAGTTTTTAAAT
>JARXAG010000071.1 GCA_029866055.1 Burkholderiaceae bacterium | reverse complement strand
GGATCAAAACGACGAAACCCGCGCTTGGTCGGCTAAGTTCGAAGCGAAGGTTAAGCGCAAACCTTCGATGATTCAGGCGGGCGATTATTCTGCCGTTTCGTTTTATTTGAATGCTGTGAAAGCCACCGGTAGCGATGACGGTGACACCGTGATGAAATGGATGAAGTCAAACAAGGTCAACGACATGTTTGCTAAAAATGGCTACGTGCGCGAAGACGGTCGTATGATTCACGATATGTTTTTAATGGAAGTCAAAAAACCGTCTGAATCAAAAGGCCCTTGGGATTATTACAAGCAAATCGCAGTTTTGCCTGGTGAGTCTGTCTTCACCACGCTTGCTGAATCTACCTGCAAACTTATCAAGAAGTAAGCACAATCAAACCTTCGGTGCGCTTTGGCGTACCGAAGGTTTATTTTGTTGACTCTGCACCTTTGGCGTTCTGATTCACCATGATCACTATTTTCGGCATACCTCTTCAAGCGTTTCTTGGCCAGCTTTTACTTGGCTTAGTCAACGGTTCTTTTTACGCCATTTTGTCTCTTGGTCTGGCGGTGATTTTCGGCTTACTGAACGTCATCAACTTCGCGCACGGCGCGTTGTACATGTTTGGTGCTTTTTTAGCCTGGATGGGCCTGGCTTATTTTGATCTGAACTACTGGGTCATGCTGGCACTTGCGCCAGTCATTGTGGGCCTGTTCGGCATCTTGATTGAAAAGTTTCTGCTCAAGCATCTTTACAAGCTTGACCATTTGTATGGCCTGCTCCTCACCTTTGGCATCACTCTGTTGATGGAAGGTCTGTTTCGCAGCTTCTATGGTGTCTCAGGGCAACCGTATTCAACACCCGAGGCCTTGCGCGGTGCCACGAACTTAGGGTTTATGGTGCTACCTAATTACCGCGCCTGGGTTGTGGTGGCCTCGGTGGTGGTGTGTTTTGCAACTTGGTTTGTGATTGAACGCACCCGCTTAGGCGCCCTCTTGCGCGCTGGCACTGAAAACCCCAGGCTCGTTGAGGCTTTTGGCGTGAATGTGCCCTTGATGATCACACTCACCTATGCGTTTGGTGTAGCGCTTGCTGGCTTTGCCGGTGTGTTAGCGGCCCCGATTTTGCAAATTTCGCCGCTGATGGGGTCAAACCTGATCATCGTGGTGTTTGCCGTAGTCGTGATCGGCGGCATGGGTTCGATTCTAGGTGCGATTGTCACTGGCCTTGGCCTGGGGTTGATCGAAGGTTTGACTAAAGTATTTTGGCCCGAGGCCTCAAGCACGGTGGTGTTCATCATCATGGCGATCGTGTTATTGCTGCGCCCGGCAGGTCTGTTTGGAAAAGAAAAATGAATCGTCAAGCGCTTGGTTATATTTTATTTGTTGCATTTCTGGCAGCGATTCCCTTACTCGGGATCTATCCGATCTTTGCCATGAAAATCATGTGCTACGCCTTATTTGCGTGTGCCTTCAATTTGCTGCTGGGCTTTACAGGCTTGCTGTCGTTTGGGCACGCAGCCTTTTTAGGTGGTGCCGCGTATGCCTCAGGGCACGCCATCAAAGCCTGGGGGTTTTCGCCTGAACTCGGTATTCTGTACGGTGTGGCGATTGCTGGCGTAATGGGCATTGTCATGGGTGCGTTGGCGATTCGCCGAAGTGGCATCTACTTTGCGATGATCACAATGGCGCTCTCGCAGATGGTCTACTTCTTTTTTCTCCAAGCCAAATTCACGGGCGGTGAAGATGGTCTGCAAGGCGTACCGCGCGGTACCTTGTTTGGCTTGATTGATCTGAAAAGCGATCTCAATTTGTACTACGTCGTGATGGTAATTTTTATCGTGGGATATCTCATCATTTGGCGCACGGTACATTCGCCCTTTGGTCAGGTACTCAAAGCCATTCGCGAAAATGAAGCACGCGCCGTATCCCTTGGTTACGATGTTGAGCGCTTCAAGCTCTTAGCCTTTGTGTTGTCTGCGCTGCTGGCGGGTTTGGCGGGCTCAGCCAAGATGCTAATTTTTGTATCGGCAACCTTGTCAGATGCCACATGGCAGATGTCGGGCTTGGTGATTTTAATGACGCTGATCGGTGGCATGGGCACGTTAGTGGGCCCGGTAATCGGCGCCTTTATTGTGGTGCTGCTTGAAAACAAAGTTGGCGATTTTGGTGCCGCGATCGCCAAACATACTGGTGTTGAATGGTTTCAACGTCTAGGCGAATCTGTCACCATTGTGATCGGTTTGATTTTTGTGATTTGCGTACTTGCCTTTAGACGTGGCTTGGTGGGCGAACTCAATGCCTGGCTTGAAAAGCGTAAAAGTCTTTCAACCCGAGCCTAAGTTCTAAGGTTACGGGGCAGGGGCGCAGGGCGCCTGCCCCGTCACTCGCACTAAAGAATGCAACTGTGCACTCAATCAATCAGCTTACCCCCGTCATGAAACGGGTAAGGCCCCTCAAAGGTGCCACAAGGCATCTGATGTGAGACCAAACCACGTTCAACGTCCCAAGCGTGCACTTTAAAACCACCGGGCTCGAGTATCCACTGCGAAGCGGCGTCAGGATCAAGATCCAGAGCCACCTGATGAGCAGGCGCCGGTGAGGTTGACGCGATCGTCGCACCAAACCGTACATCAATCGAGCGATGCAAATGACCGCAGATAACGCGTTCGATGTTTGAATACTTCGCGACAAGCGCTTCAAGTTCTTTCGCGCCCTGCAGCAGCCCAATCTTATCCATATGACCGATTAAGGTCTTGAACGGTGGATGATGCATCGCAATGACGACCGGCTTATCTTTTGCGTCGTTCAGTGCGTCTTCAAGCCAAGCCAGACGTTTTGCGCAAAGAGCCCCGTGACTTTGTTCGGCAACAGTCGTATCCAGTGTGATCAGCCGCACTGGCCCCAGTTGCACGGTGTATTGCACAAAACCTGAGTCACCTAAGTAAGTATGCTCAGGAAACGCCGCGCGCATTTGTGTCGCGTCATCGTGATTGCCAGGTAACAGGTAGTAAGGCACGGTTAAAGGAGCCAAACACTCACGCAAGTGCGCATATTCTGCGAGCCGACCAAAATCTGTCAGATCACCAGTCAATACTACGGCATGAGGTTTTTGACGTAGTTGTTCAATGGTCTGAACGGCACGACGCAAATAAGGTGCAGTGTCAAGTCGGCCGTAGGCCAAACGGCCAGGCTCTCGAATATGCAGATCAGTCAACTGTACAAAAAGTGTGCTCATTGGTCGCTCTCGCAAGGCATAAAGTGTTCGGTGGCAATGGTGAATGAGACACGCTCGCCGACGAGGTAAGGGCTGTCGCGATGTGCCTCGGCGGCGAGTGTCACCTGACCCGCCACCTCTAAACGATAATGAATGCGGTCGCCTAAAAAACTTCGGTGAGTAATCAACCCGGCAGGTTGACTCGAAGCGAACGGTTTCAATTGAATATCCTCTGGCCTGACAAATAATTCAGGCCAAGCACCACTAGGACAAGGGACAGCTATTTGAGCAAATGTCACGCTGTCATTTGCAATATCTTGGGGAGTCCGCTGCAAGCGATTGATGCGCCCCAGAAACTCAGCCACAAACGTGTGCTTCGGATTTCGGTAGAGCTCTTCGCCCTGGCCCACTTGAATGATTTTTCCGCTTCGCATCACCGCTAAGCGATCGGCAATTGCCAACGCCTCTTGCTGATCATGCGTGACATGAATCGTTGTCACACCCAGACGACGCAACAAGTCGGCCAACTCATCGCGCAGCGTGATTTTTAGCTTGGCATCTAACGCAGTGAGCGGCTCGTCAAGCAATAACACTTTGGGGCGCACCGCCACGGCACGTGCGAGCGCAACGCGTTGGCGCTGACCACCCGACAGCTCTGCTGGTCGCTTATGTTCTAAGCCCCTGAGTTGAACCAAGTCAATCAATTCACCCACGCTCTGTTTGAGTTGCTGTGCGCTGGCGCCCCTGAGCCGCAACCCATAACCAATGTTGGCCTGAACAGTCATCTGTGGAAAAAGTGCGTAATGCTGAAACACCATCCCGATCTGACGTCGCTCAACGGGCACATGCGTCACCTCTTGCGAGCCAAACCGTATGACACCTCCTTGATCAACTCGCTCAAGGCCAGCGACTAATCTTAAGAGCGTCGTTTTACCGCAACCAGAGGGCCCAAGCAGCGCCAACACCTCGCCTGGATAGACGTCAAGCGAGGACGGCAATAAGCCCTGTGTGCCATCGGGATACGTCTTAGCGCACTGACTGATTTGCACTGAAGTGCGTTCAAGTTCCATAGCGCTTTTGAACCTCGTTGGCGATCGCTTGTAGGCCCCACAAGAGCGGAAGTACAACAATAAAAAAGATGAGCGTGTAGGCAGAACCCACCTCGATACGCATCGAGGCATAACTATCTGCTAAGCCAACCGGCAAGGTGCGCGTTAAGGGAGTGTGCAACATCCAGGTCAAGTTGAACTCGCCCACGGACAAGGTAAACACCATTAAGGCACTCGCGATGATGGCTGGCATCACTGCGGGGATCAACACGCCTAACAAGCGGCGCGAAAAACCTGCACCCAGCGTGCGCGCAGCCTCTTCAATCGCGATCAGCTCTCGATTTGCGAAAGCTGACGATACCGTTCGCACTACAAAAGGTAAGGTGAACACAACGTGCCCAACCAAAATAAACAAAAAACTTTGCCGAAAACTGCGAAACTGACCGTACACCAAAATCAGTGCCAAGCCCGTCGCCAAACCAGGTACCGCCACAGGCAAAGTCAAGAGCTCTTCAAATACACGTGCCCAGCGCGAGCGGGTTCTGGCCAAGGCGTAAGCGCATGGCACGCCAACGACAGTGGTGATCAGCGCACACGCACTCGCAATCGCCAACGACCACAACACCGTGTCGCCATAGCCTTCCCACACTTGTTCTAGCCAGCGAGTCGTTAGCCCACTGGCTAAACCTTGTGAATAATTGTTCACCAAGCCAGCCGTGATGGATAAGACCATTGGGGTGAGCATAAACAGCGTCACAAGCGCCGTTAACAGCGCTAAGGTAAAGGGAAATCGCTGGGGCGAATGCGTCTGTGACATCACTTACCCCAGCACCGGCGCAGAATCTGAATAACGTCTTGCCACATACATCACCACCCAAGTCACCAAGCCTAGCGCAATCGAAAGCGACGCAGCTAACGCAAAGTTAGCGTAATTTGTAAATTCAGAATAGATCGTGATCGGCAAGACTTCAAACTTAGTCGCCAGCGTAAAGGCCGTGCCAAAGGCACCCATTGAGGTTGCAAACACGATTGCGGCGCAAGCAAGTGTTGTCGGTGCGAGTTCTGGCAGCCAAACATCACGCACGATTGCATAACGCGTGGCCCCTAAAGTTCTGGCAGCCTCTTCAAGTGCCAGATCCATTTTCTCAGCGGCGGCCGTATAGGTCGCAATTGCACGTGGTAGTGAAAAATACAGATACGCTAGAAAGAGACCCAAGAACCCATAGGCCAGTGTCAAGCGCCCTCCCCCCAAGGCTTCAGACAAATCCGCAATCAACCCTTGACGTCCACCTAACAGAATCATAAAAAAGCCAATAATCACTCCGGGAAATGACAAGGGCAGGGTTAAAAGTGAAAGTAAGATACCGCGACCCACAAACTTATGGCGCGCTAAAAAAATCCCTACTGCACTACCAAGCACGAGTGTCAAAAGGGTGACTAGCAACGATAGCCCGACTGTGTTCACCAGACTCAGCCAATAGCGAGGATGAGTAAAAATCGCAAAGTAAGTTTCCCAACCTTTTTGCGCTGGCAAAGCGATCAGCCAC
Source organism: Burkholderiaceae bacterium (assembly GCA_029866055.1). Classification (GTDB taxonomy): domain Bacteria; phylum Pseudomonadota; class Gammaproteobacteria; order Burkholderiales; family Burkholderiaceae_B; genus Zwartia. Next base: position 19,088 of record JARXAG010000071.1, on the reverse strand, counting down.
GCCATTGGCAATAACCAACACGCAAAAAAAATAACAACGACTGGCGTCAAACACACCAGTCGTTGCATAGAGAGGGTTACCACGCCTTGAGGATAGTCGCAGCAGCGTGCTATTGCACGTCTTTCAAATACCGTTCAGAAAACATCTTTTGCACTTTCGCCATTTGACCGTAATCAACTGTCTTGGCACGTGCGTACTCTGTCGCGGGTAGAAAGCGGGCTTGCACATCTGCTGGAACAGCCGACGCACGCACAGGGCGCAGGTAGGCGTTCGCCCAAAGTGCCTGCCCTTCATCTGACAAAACAAAGTCCAAAACTTTTTTACCATTCTCGGCATTTGGACCTTTGTTCACAAGACTCATCACGTAAGGCACGACTAAGGTGCCCTCTGCAGGAATCACAAAAGCCACATTCGCTTTGTCTTTGTACTTTGCGCGATAGGCATTGAAATCGTAATCAAGCAAGATCGCAATTTCGCCAGACAAGACACGTGCGTAAGACGTTTGCTTAGGCACAATCGGCTCGTTTTTTTTCAGTGCTTTGAAATACTCAATCGCTGGACCAAAGTTATCTAGCGAACCGCCGCGCGCTTGATTGATCGCCACTGCCCCAACGTAGCCAACAAAAGCCGAGGCTGGATCTAAATACCCGATCAAGCCTTTGTACTCAGGCTTAAGTAAGTCAGCCCATGACTTAGGAATAGGCTTACCTTTCAATGCGTCAACGTTGACCATCAAACCTAAGGTACCCGAATGAATCGTAAACCAATTCCCTGCGGGGTCTTTTAAGGCATCTGGAATATCATTCCAGGCCGCCGGCTTAAAGGGCGTGACGACTCCGTCCGCTGCAGCCTGAATACCAAAGGTCACCCCTAGATATGTCACGTCTGCAACTGGACTATTTTTTTCAGCCACAAGCTGCGCCAGAGACTGGCCAGAGTTTTTATTGTCAGGGGGAACGGTGATACCAGTTTTAGCCTTGATTGCCTTGAGTTGCGAACCCCAGTCTGCCCACTCGGGCGGGCAGTTGTAACAGATCGCAGACTGTGCCATCGCAACAGTAGAAGAGAACGCAAGGCTTAACAACCCAACACGCAACATCTTATTCATCAAAGCTTTCATAGTTGATACCCTTAATAAGGTCGAACACAAAACAATGCCGCAACGAAGCCAGCAGATTTAATGTCTATTCTGCAGCGTTACCATGACAAATATATGAACCTCTGGAAACGAAGCATCGGTTTCAGCACAAATTTTCTCTATGCGTTCGACGCAGCCATGTCACAAACGACGATCTGGCGCGTGATCACTTGGCTAAAAGCAGCCATGTCATGAAAATCGCATATTCACTTAGTACTCTATCGAGTAAATCTAGGGTGCTGCGTCGCAGCATCTCCTTCGCAGCCTGAAGATAGGAGTCACTGATGAATGTACAAAAACGCTGGGTCGCTTATTGCTCGGGCAACACCCGCGATGCGACTGAGGATGACTGGAATAATTTTGTCTTAAAGATTTTTTTGACTTGGCGCCAACAGCAACTCGACCATGACACGAAGGCGCCTCAAAAAGCGGGAAAAGCGCTGACAGAATATGCAAATGTGCATTACAGTTTCACGAAGTTCATAGAAGAGGCTGACACTTACCAAGAGCTCATCGAGCTTGAGTTGAAGCGTCACGAGTCTTAACACGAAGCACCAACGCACTTAAAAGACTGGCAAGCAGCAAGCCATGCTGCAGGCGACTGTCATGATGCTGTCATAAGAAAGGATGAAGATATCTTTCAATGAATAAAACTATTGACTTCATCTACTTCAACGCAGGTGGTGGCCATCGTGCGACGGCACTGGCACTGCAACAAGCCATTGAATTTGAGAGGCGCCCCTGGAAGGTTCGCTTGGTGAATCTGTTTGAAGTGTTAGACCCGAAGGCAAGCTTTAACAAAGTGATGCGCTGCGCGCCTGAAGACCTGTACAACTTCAGATTGCGCCATGGCCTGACCCTCGGGCTCTCGACAGAGCTCAAGCTGTTTCAGGCGATGATTAAAATGGGCCACAATACGATGGTTCGCAAGCTTGAACAGCATTGGCTTGACACCAAACCAGATCACGTCGTGTCGCTCGTACCTAATTTTAATAAAGCCCTCTACGAGAGCGTCACAAACGCCTTACCAACTGTGCCATTTGTGACGGTACTCACAGACATGGCAGATTATCCTCCGAATTTTTGGATAGAGCCCAATCAAGCACAGCACCTTGTCTGCGGCACAGCGCGCGCTGCTGAGCAAGCGCGCGCCGCCGGTTATGCCGACGAGCAAATCTCACTGACCTCTGGGATGATCTTACGACCTGCCTTTTATGAGCAGGCAGAGATCGATCACGAAACAGAGTGTCTTGAGCTCGGACTTGATCCAGAAAAACCAACGGGAATTGTCATGTTCGGCGGCCACGGTTCGAGCGATATGCTTCGCATTGCGAAAGCTCTACCGGATATTCAGCTGATTTTTCTTTGTGGAATGAACGCGACGCTGAACAAAAAGATCTCTGCACTTAAACCGAGTGCGCGTCATGTGGTGATCGGCTTTACGCAAAAAATTAGTCATTACATGCAGCTGGGTGATTTCTTTATCGGTAAGCCGGGCCCAAGTAGTCTAAGTGAAGCCGTGCACATGGGCTTGCCAGTCATTACCTTTGGCAATGCCTGGACAATGCCCCAAGAACGATACAACACCAATTGGGTGCGAGAGCAAGGGGTTGGGCTGGTAATTCCCTCGTTGCGGGCCATTCGAAAAGGCGTATTAGCCTTACTCGAGAATCTACCAGCGTATCAGGACACCGTCTCGCGTATCGAAAACCGTGCGGTGTTTGAAGTCACTGACATTTTGGCTCAACTCATGTCACGCGCAGACACTGAAAGAGCGGCGGTTGCCCTACGCTGACACAACAAGGTCTTCTTGCTCGTCAAGCGACTCGCTGGTTCGATAGGGCCAATGCACGACCTTGAGTACGCCTTCTGAGGTTTCAACGATTGCAGACAGGCTTTCAACCCAATCGCCATCGTTACAGTACAAAATGCCGTCGATGTCACGAATTTCGGCTTTGTGGATGTGACCACACAAGACGCCATCGTAGCCACGTCGCCGTGCTTCATCGGTCATCACATTTTCGAAGTTTGTGATGAAGGACACTGCGTTTTTAACTTTATGCTTGAGGTACTGCGATAGCGACCAATACGACAAACCAAATTTGTGGCGAACGTGATTAAACCAGTTGTTCAACTTCAGAATCACCGTGTACATACTGTCGCCCAAATAGGCTAACCACTTTGCGTGCTGAATGATGCCATCAAACAAATCGCCGTGTGTCACCCAGATACGTCTGCCGTCTAGCAACTGGTGAGTGGCTTCGTCGACAATCTTTATGTCACCAAACGCCATCCCCAAAAACTGTCGGATCACTTCATCGTGATTGCCTGCGATGTAGGTGACGTGGGTGCCTTTTCGCGCCTTGCGCAAAATCTTCTGAACCACATCGTTATGACTTTGGCGCCAGTACCAACCTTTTTTGAGCTGCCAGCCATCAATGATGTCACCAACCAGATACAGCTGATCAGACTCGTTCCATTTTAGAAAATCGAGTAGATACTCGGCTTTGCAACCCGGGGTGCCAAGGTGAATATCCGAAATCCATATCGCCCGATGACGCTGGGGCCGTTGCTCTGGTACATCATATTCACCTGGTTTCATGGCTTTTTATTATTCTCCACTCTTTTGACATTTTGATGGCGACGGAATGACAAGATGATGACAGCTCGACTGCGCCCTTAGAACCATATGTTGCTTCACGTGCTGCCCATCAAGGGACATTGTTGAAGCAATACGAAATCCGCACCTCGAGTGGGCTCAACAAAAATTGCCAAAGAATCAAATAAGCAGGGCGGCAATTGATCAAAATGTTGATGCGCTGCCTGAGTCAGGGCGGATATCTCTTGGGGCGAGGCGCTTGCAAGCGAACCCGTGAGCGAACAATGAAAACGAAAGCGCTCAAGCACATAAGGGTAGCCCCAGCGCAATAACAAGGCGTCTTCTTGCGCAGACAAGCCAGCACTCCTGCGTCTGCTGAGTTCCTCTGGCCCAAGCGGTTCAGCGTAATCATTCAACACGGTCACGCATTGTTCTTCGAGCAATGTCACCTGGGCGGCGTTACGCTCAGGCACCAGCGCAAGAAATTGATCTAACAGTGTCACCTGCAAGCGAGGCAAGACAAAGGGCTTGAGGTCTAGACACAACATATTGACGCGGTCAATCAGGTCAATAGGCTGGTACTGACTCGTCAACATGAAAGGTGCTCTCATGGTGGCATGAAAGCCATAGCGTCTTGGATGCTCTGTCAGTTCTGCAAAGCGCTTGGCCGACACTCCGGCAACCATTGGTTGCACATTCTTTTGTTGACTCACCGCACATCGCCCGAGCCAATGACTTGCCTGGGCCCACCACTGTTGTTCTACGTTTGGTGCAAAGTACACAGCGTAACGATACGCTCGTTGTTGAGGTTGTATTGATGTCTGTCTTGCCACGGCCAAACCAGCTGTTGTCATAAAACGTTTACATCTTCGTCATGAAAACTAAATATTGACTGCTTAAGCTAGGTCATTTGACAAACTCAAACAGCGATCGCGGAGCGACCCTGTACCTATAAATTAACAAGTTAATGTTGCAAACATCTGACAGTCGTCTTTCTACAACAAGTCACAGCCGCGCCCAATGGCTTGCCTTGCTGGCGCGCGCGCCACTTGAACTACTCGAACAAGTATTACAGCCACACCTTCAAACAACCCCATATTGGTTACGCAAGCCTGAAACTGGACTCATGATGGTTGAAGGACGTGCAGGCGGTAATGGCGAACGCTTCAATTTAGGCGAAATGACTGTGACACGCTGTGCTCTGCGCTTATCAAATTCAGCCACGCACCGGCACGTAGGCGTCTCATATATTGTTGGTCGTTCGCATCGCCACGCATACTTAGCCGCTGTCGCAGATGCCTTATTGCTCGATGAGAAGGAACATAGCGAAATTGAACGCTCACTACTCACCCCGGTGAGGGCCCTACTTGCTCAGCAAAAAGCTGCGCGTCAAGCGCAAGCCGATACCAGCAAGGTCGACTTTTTTACTGTGGCCCGCGAAAGTGGCGGTGATGCCGATGAAGGGGAGCAATCATGAAGACTATTGAACTTTCTGAGATTGGCACTGGCTTTCACGACATTTCACTAGGCAGCCAAAGCGCCTTCCGATCCGCCCTTGAGGCTCTGTCGTACCCAGGGCGCGCTGTACCGCTTGCTGTGACGTTTGAAGCACCTACGGCTACTCACGCCAGTTCAAGTGGCTTATTGCTTGCGTTGCTTGAGCCTGGCTCGAAACTTTGGCTGTCGCCCAGTCTGATCAACACTGACGCTGCGACCTGGATTGTGTTTCACACGGATTGCAAAATTACCCCACACCAGCACGAAGCGGACTTTGCGTGGATCAAGAACTGGGATGAACTCCCTACGTTAGAGAGTTTCGCTTTAGGAAGTGACGAGTATCCAGACCACTCAACCACCTGTGTCATCGATATCGCGGCATCGAGCCTACCCACGACCAAGACACCCACACTCACCCTAGTCGGCCCTGGCATTGCAAACACCTCGACGATTGGTCAGTTGTCTGCCACTGCTGCTCAACTAGCTGGCTTTGTTAGCCAATGGGCGCAGAATCATGCCAGTTTTCCGAGGGGTGTGGATGTCTTTTTTGCGACTAGCACGGGCCTGATTGGCCTACCCAGAACCACTCGCATTGAAATTTCAGGATAGGGTATCTCATGTATGTAGCCGTTAAAGGTGGTGAGCAAGCCATCTTAAGTAGTTATCAACTACTTGATCAACAACGTCGTGGGGACACAAGCGTTCCAGAGCTCTCTGTTGCACAGATTCGTCAACAGATGAAGCTAGCTGTCGATCGGGTGATGACTGAAGGATCCGTCTTTGATCCAGAACTTGCTGCACTTGCAATCAAACAGGCTTGTGGTGATCTGGTTGAGGCCATTTTCTTATTGCGCGCCTTTCGGGCTACGTTGCCAAGGCTCGGCTCTACGCAACCGATCGACACTAGCAAGATGGTTCTCGATCGTCGAATCTCGGCCACCTTTAAAGACTTACCCGGCGGTCAAGTTTTAGGACCAACCTACGACTATACCCAGCGACTACTCGATTTTTCGTTGCTCGCGACCAGCGCTCAGGTCGAAACTGCGTCAACAACTCAAATCGTTGATGCCGCACAGACAACAGAGTCAGGCACGGCGGGCGAGCATTTTTCACCACGCGTGATTGACCTATTAAACCGCGAAGGTTTAATCGAAACCCATCACGCCACCCCAGATGATCCTGCGCCTTTTGACCTGACCCGCCAACCCGTGCGCTTTCCGGCAGATCGTAGTACGCGCTTGCAAAACCTGGCGCGAGGCGACGAAGGTTTTTTGTTAGCGATGGCCTATTCAACTCAACGTGGTTATGCCAACAGCCACCCCTTCGTCGGCGAAATACGACTGGGCTCGGTTGAAGTCGAGTTTGTCCCCGAAGAGCTAGGCTTTGCCATCTCAATTGGTGATATTGAAATTACTGAATGTCAGATGATCAATCAATTTGCCGGCAGTAAAACTGAGCCACCTCAGTTCACTCGCGGCTACGGCTTGGCGTTCGGCCATAGTGAGCGCAAAGCGATGGCAATGAGTTTGGTGGATCGGGCTTTACGCGCGGCGGAGCTAGGAGAGTTAGTGCAATCCCCTGCACAAATGCCCGAGTTTGTACTGTCTCACAGCGACAGCCTTGAGGCCTCGGGCTTCGTGCAACACCTAAAGCTGCCGCACTACGTTGACTTTCAATCAGAACTTGAACTTGTTAGAAAGATGCGCATAGCACCACCTCAGAGTCAGGCGTCGACTGAAGGCTTGGAGGACGACCATGCTTAAGAGCAACAATACCTCTGAAAAAGCGACTGAGACGATCGCGTCTCACGAAAGTCAAGCCGTTGATCAACATTTTAATTTTGCTTACCTCGACGAACGCACAAAACGCATGATTCGACGAGCAATTTTAAAGGCGGTTGCAATCCCAGGTTATCAAGTGCCCTTTGGTTCTCGCGAAATGCCGCTGCCCTACGGTTGGGGCACCGGCGGCATTCAAGTGACCGCCTCAGTCATTGGGCCGCGTGATGTGCTTAAAGTGATCGATCAAGGGTCAGATGACACCGTCAACGCCGTCAACATTCGTCGCTTTTTTCAACGCACCACCAATGTTGAGATTACGACACAAACCCAAGCCGCGACGCTCATCCAGACCCGTCATCGCATTCCTGAAATGCCGCTGACAGAAGATCAAATCATCATTTATCAAGTACCGGTGCCCGAACCAATGCAGCGGCTAGAGCCGCGCGAGCGCGAGACGCGCAGCCTACACGGTTTGGCCGAATATGGCCTGATGCACGTCAAACTCTATGAAGATATTGCTCGCTACGGGCACATCGCGACAACCTATGACTATCCCGTGCTGGTGAATAACCGCTATGTCATGGCACCCTCGCCCATTCCAAAATTTGACAATCCGAAAATGCATATGAACCCCGCGCTTCAATTGTTTGGCGCAGGCCGCGAAAAGCGTATCTATGCAGTCCCTCCCTATACGTCTGTTGAAAGCCTAGGTTTTGAAGATTATCCCTTTGAAATTCAGCGTTGGGATGCCCCCTGTGAATTATGCGGCTCACGAGACAGCTTTCTGGATGAAGTCATCACGGATGATCAAGGCGGTCGGATATTTGTCTGCTCGGACTCTGACTACTGCGAGACCGAGCAAAGCAAGCTCACACCCTTAGTTGTCGCCACGGCGCCGTCAATTTCAAAGGATGACTAACGCCATGCCTGTCGACACACAATCACCCATTTTGCGGGTGACCGGTCTGAACAAAAGCTATGGCGATCGAGCTGCCCTTATCGACGCAAGCTTTGAACTATGGTCAGGCGAGGTACTTGCCATTGTTGGTGAATCCGGCTCAGGAAAAACCACCCTGCTCAACGCATTGGCTGCGCGTGACACACCCGACTCAGGGTCGGTTGAGTTTCAAATGAAAGATGGCAGTCTCACCGACATCTTCAAAATGACCGAGGCGCAACGACGCCTGCTCGCACGCACCGACTGGGGCTTTGTTCACCAAAACTCGGCAGATGGCTTGCGCATGGAAGTCTCAGCGGGTGCCAATGTGGGCGAGCGCCTGATGGCGCTGGGCCAGCGTCACTACGGACAACTGCGTGCGACAGCCTGTGACTGGCTTGCGCGCGTCGAGATTGACCCTGCGCGAGTCGATGACTTGCCGCGACATTTTTCGGGCGGTATGCGACAACGCCTGCAGATTGCGCGCAACTTGGTCACCCAACCCCGACTCGTGTTCATGGATGAACCGACCTCAGGGCTAGACGTATCGGTACAGGCAAAACTGCTCGACCTCTTGCGTCAGTTGACTCAGCATCTAGGATTAGCTTCGATCATTGTGACGCATGATCTGGCCGTCGCTCGTTTGTTAGCGCACCGCATGATTGTGATGCGCCGCGGCCGGATTGTCGAAACGGGTTTAACGGATCAGGTGCTTGACGATCCGCAACACCCTTACACCCAACTCTTAGTGTCGTCGGTGCTGCAACCATGATTACACCCGTGTTACGCCTCACTAATGTGAGTAAGCAATTTACGCTGCACCATCAAAACGGGCTCACACTACCCGTTTTGAACGATGTTAATTTTGAAGTCGCTGCTGGCGAATGCGTCGTCTTGGACGGCGCCTCAGGGATGGGAAAAAGCACCCTTCTCAAATTGATTTATGCGAACTATCGCGTCAGCACAGGGTCGATTCAATACGTAGACAGAGATGGCGAGCCTCTTGAGTTGACGACGGCGACTGCGCGTGAATTGATCGCGGTTCGTCGCCACCACATTGGCTACGTGAGTCAGTTTTTACGCGTGATCCCAAGAATTTCAACGCTTGATCTCGTCGCTGAGCCCCTGCTATCAGAGCTTGGTTACGACGAGCAAGCCGTCAAGCAGGCACGCACACTGGCAAGCGTGTGGCTGACACGCTTACGGATTCCCGAGCGGCTGTGGAGCCTAGCGCCCGCCACGTTTTCGGGTGGTGAACAGCAACGGGTCAATATCGCTCGCAGCATGATCAAGCCTCGCTCGCTGCTATTGCTCGATGAACCTACGGCATCGCTTGACGCGCAAAACACTCAAACAGTTGTGACACTCATTCATGAAGCGATTGCGGCAGGGGCTGCTGCAGTCGGAATCTTTCACGATCAGGCCGTTGGTAACCAACTTGCTACCCGCCGTATCGATATGACCAATTTTCGGAGCATCACATGCGCGGCTCAGTAGTGATCAAAAACGCTCGACTGATTATGAATCACGAAGTCATTCAGGGCTCTCTCTCAGTGGTCAATGGTCGTATCGATTCGATTGATACGGGTGGCAGCTCAGCAGTTGATGCCATCGACTTTGAGGGTGATTTCTTAATGCCCGGAATGGTTGAGATTCACACCGATAACTTTGAACGACACTTAATGCCACGTCCCAAGGTCATGTGGGCCGAGCGGCCCGCCTTGATGGCCCATGATGCCGAGATCGCCTGCGCGGGCATCACCACCGTCTTTGACGCGCTAGGGGTAGGCGAAGCCGATACAGAAAGTGTTCGAGGTCAAACCTGGGGGGCAGTGCTGTTGGCGCTTGACCAATACACCAAAGAGAATCTGCTGCGTGCCGATCATTACCTTCACGTGCGCTGCGAACTACCGGCACCCAATACCATTGAACTTTTTGAACCATTTAACGGGCACCCACGTCTTAAGCTGATCTCTTTGATGGATCACACTCCGGGTCAGCGTCAGTGGGAGGATATTGAGCAAGCGCGTGTGTACTTCACCGGAAAAAAAGGCTGGAGTCACGAAAAATTCTTAGATAAAGTCAGCAATGCTGCAATGCTGCAGAGTCAGTTTAGCGCCCCACACCGCCAGTACTTTGTGGACTACTCAAAGCGAACAGGTATTCACCTAGCCAGCCATGACGACACCACCGAGGCACATGTTGAGCAAGCGTTCGCTGAAGGCGCCAGCATGTCTGAATTTCCCACAACAGTGGCGGCTGCGCGTTGCGCAAAAAAACTAGGCTTACTGACAGTGATGGGCGGGCCAAACGTGGTGCGTGGCGGATCACACTCTGGCAATGTCTCTGCTACTGAATTGGCTAAGTTAGGTTTGCTAGACGTATTGTCTTCTGATTATGTTCCGGGTAGTCTGCTGAGTGCCGTGACACGCTTAGTTCACGAGGGTGTGATGACGTTGCCAGACGCCATTGCCACAGTGACACGACATCCCGCGCAAGCCACTGGCTTAACCGATCGCGGAGCACTGGAGATCGGCTTGAGAGCCGATCTCGTGCGCATGCGCCTGCATGAAATCACCGGGCAATCAAGCCATGCCCTCACACGGTCAGTCTGGCGCGAAGGCTGTCAGGTCGTTTGACCCGAGATACGACTGACGATGGATTTCAGAATTCACACAACTGTCAAGTCGTTGTCATCTCAGTTCGACATACTCAGTAGATTGGTTTGATGGATAGACTCTGTATGGCAGCAGCACTCCGCATGAAGCTGCTATCTGCGCGCATTCTCCGCACGCTTATTTAAAAAAGGTTTGACATGGCTTTGACTTTAAGTGATATCACCCAACTACTAACCGTAGAGGGTGAAAATCAGTATGGCGGCGAAGCGGTCAGCCAACTTGAGCACGCGCTACAGTGCGCAGCCCTGGCCGAGCAAGCAAACGAGACAGCGCACACAATCACCGCAGCGCTATTGCACGATATCGGACATTTATTAGCTAAGACTGGCCGCCTGAAAGAGAGTGCAAGCGTCGAGAACGGTGACGACCTGCATCAATATGTTGCCTTACCTTTTTTGCGCGGTTTGTTCTCGAGCGCAGTGCTTGAGCCAATACGCTTGCATGTCGATGCTAAGCGCTACCTTTGCGCGACAGACCAGTCTTACTGGAGCACGCTCTCGACGGCCTCTAAACAGAGCCTCATTGTGCAAGGTGGCATCTATACCCCTCCTCAAGCGGCAGAGTTTGAAGCCCTTTCGTTTGCGCAAGAAGCTGTACGGCTGCGTCGCTACGACGATTTGGCCAAAGTGCCTGCAGCAATCACGCCAACCTTACCTCACTTTTTAAAAGTTATGCATAGCGTCGCTCTTTAAGAGCGCGTCGCACTTTCATTCGACAATCACACAGGATTCATATGCAACTGCTTCACTCTAAACGTTGGTTCATGAAACTCACAGCACTCACGCTATGTGCGTTGGCACACCCAAGCGTTTTTGCACAACCTTCGGATACTCGCCCAGTCGTGCGCGTGGCCGTACAACAGTTACTGACAAGTGGTGCTCTGGATCCTTTACGCGAGCAAAGCAACGTTGGCACACGCATGTTGCCCATGATTTATGCCGGTTTGATTCAGCTTGATACCGTTGGAGACCTTTCGCCACGGCCGTCACTTGCTGAATCGTGGAAGCGCATTGACGCCAAGACCGTCGAGTTTAAGTTGCGCCCTGGTGTTAAGTTTCACAACGGCGATGAGGTGACCGCTGAGGATGTTGCGTTTAGCTTTGGTTCAGAACGCATGTTCGGCGCCTCTGCACCCCGTCAAGCCAATCAAGACAGCAAAACAATTGCAGTAGACATTGGTCGCAAAACTACGAATTCAACACCCGGCAGTATGGACGTCCCCCCGCCCGAGATTACTGCGATCGCGCGCAATTTATGGCCCTCTTTGCAAAGCGTCGAGATCGTTGATCGCTACACCGTACGCTTGATCAACGCCGTGCCAGACCTGACCCTTGAGGGGCGTATCGCGCGCTTGGGCTCTGAGATTGTTTCAAAGAAAGCTTATATGGCCTCAAAAGACTGGGCGAGTTGGGCTCAGGCGCCAGTGAGCGCAGGCCCTTTCAAAGTTAAAGAAATGAAAATGGATCAGTACCTGGTCTTGAGTGCGCACGATGACTATTTTGGCGGAAAACCGCTAGTCAAAGAAATTCGCTACATGGTGGTACCTGAGGTGTCTTCGCGCATCAATGGCTTGCTCTCTGGTCAATATGACTTCATTACTGATATTCCACCGGATCAGTTCAAAACAATTCAAGGTAACGCCAAGTTTGAAGTGGTGGGCGGGACAGTTCTTAATCACCGACTGATTACGTTTGACAAGAATCATCCCGTTCTTGCCAATCCAAAGATAAGGCAAGCGATGACGCACGCCATTGATCGCGACGCTATCGTCGCGGCAATCTGGGGTGGTCACACGCGCGTACCCGCCGGTCTGCAGTTCGAGTTCTATGGCGACATGTTTGTGAAAGGCTGGACGGTACCGAAATATGATGTCGCGCTCGCAAAGAAGCTTCTTGCCGAGGCGGGCTATAAGGGTGAAGTGATTCACTTCAGGGGCTTGAACAATTACTACACCAATCAAACACAAACCGATCAAATCATGCTCGAGATGTGGCGCTCCGCTGGCCTGAATGTTCAGATGTCTATGAAAGAAAATTGGGCTCAAATTTTCGAGAAAGGCCCCACTCGTGGTGTTCGAGGTTGGTCGAACTCTGCGCCGTTTAGTGACCCGGTGAGCTCACTCGTGAACCAGCACGGGCCCAATGGCCAACAACAACAAACGGGCGAATGGACAAACGTTGAGTTCAATAAATTGTCTGACACACTTGCGACTTCAGTTGACCCTGTCGAACGGCAACAAACCTTCAAGCGAATGCTAGAGATTGCCGAGCGCGAAGACCCCGCCTACACAGTTTTGCATCAAAGTGCTGTGTTTTATGCCAAGCGTAAAGACTTTGCCTGGAAGCCCTCTAAGACCTTTGTCATGGATTTTCGTGGCACGAATCTCACGCCTCCAAAGCAATGACCTCAACGGCTTCGAATCCTAACGCGCTTCTGACGATTAGTGAGTTGCGTATCGCGTTTGACCAACGCGGACACACCTCAGAAGTGTTGCATGGTGTCGATCTGGATATCGTTCGCGGCGAATCAATTGGATTGGTGGGTGAATCGGGATGCGGCAAGAGCGTCACTTGGCTAGGCGTACTCGGCTTACTGGGTAAACATACTCGCGTAACAGGCTCAGTCAAATTCCAAGGGCGCGAGCTACTTGGCTTGTCGGATACAGAGTTATCTCAAATCCGCGGTCGCAAGATCGCGATGATATTTCAAGACCCAAGCTCATCGCTAAACCCTGCGCAGCGCGTTGGTGCACAAATCGCAGAAAGCTTGGCGCTGCATCGAGACCTGCGGGGGGCCCAAGCAAAAGCCGAGGTACTGGCATTGCTAGATCACGTTGAAATCCCAGATGCAAAAAGACGCATGAACGCCTACCCGCATGAGCTGTCGGGTGGCATGAATCAACGCGTCATGATTGCCATGGCCTTAGCCGGACAACCCGATTTACTCATCGCCGATGAGCCCACTACCGCGCTAGATGCGACGGTACAAGCACAAATTTTGCTGCTACTTGATACAGTGCGGCGAGACACTGGGATGGCTCTGGTAACGATCTCACACGACCTAGGCGTGATCTCAGAGATCAGCGACCGCGTGCTAGTCATGTATGCAGGAGCCATTGTTGAAAGTGCTCCGAGCCAAACTTTATTTACTGGCGCGCAACATCCGTACAGCCTTGGTCTTTTAGCAGCCATGCCCGAATTGAATGCCGAGGTTCACCGCTTGACAACGATACGCGGCAGTATCCCGCAAGCGGGGCAACTCATACAGGGTTGTCGCTTTGAGGCTCGTTGCGATTTTGCTCAAGACAATTGTCGTCTGAGCTCGCCCACTTTAAAAACGATCGCAGTTGGGCATTCCTTAGCCTGCACCAGAAAGCTAGCAGCATGACAGCACTATTGAGCGTTAAAAATTTGCAGCGGCACTTCTCTGTTGAGGGTAATAAAGAGTGGTTGTCTGGTAAAAAAGTCTTGCGAGCGGTTGATGGTGTCACGTTAAGTGTGGAGCGCGGCAAAACACTGGGTATCGTTGGTGAATCAGGTTGCGGCAAATCAACGATGGCCAAGTTGGTACTTGGCTTGATCCCGGCGACTGCCGGCACCGTTGAGTTTGATGGTAAGCCCGTTACCGCGAATCGCAATCAAGCTTGGAGAGCTGCCCGTCGCCATATGCAAATGGTGTATCAAGACCCGCTTAGCGCACTCGATCGCCGCCTGACTGCTCTTGCTCAGGTCACTGAGCCCTTGAACATTCACGACAAGCACGGCGAGACTCACCCTACCCTTGCCGCACAAAGCATGATGCGCGCCGTCGGTCTGACCGATAACTTGTTTCAACGCTACCCTCATGAGCTATCGGGTGGACAACGTCAGCGCGTCGTCTTAGCACGCGCCTTGGTGCTCAAACCTAGCCTACTTGTCTGCGACGAACCCATCTCTGCGCTCGACGTTTCAGTGCAGGCACAGGTGATCAACCTATTGACTGATTTGCGCCAGCAGATGAATCTCACCATGTTATTCATCAGTCATGATTTGCGTGTCGTGCGTCACATCTGCGACGAAGTTGCCGTCATGTATTTGGGTCGAATTATCGAACAAGGCTCTGCAAAAAATGTGTTGTCTCACCCAGCACATCCTTACACTCGAGCCTTGATATCAGCGGTGTCGACGCCTGGTGCCAAGCATGCAACTCTTAATGCTGGTCGCATTATCCTAAAAGGTGAACCACCCAATCCGGTTGATGTTCCAACCGGTTGTAGCTTTCATCCGCGCTGTGCCCTCGCGACCGCGCATTGCAAAACGAATGCACCCGTTACGACCCGCATTGGCGAAGCGCATACCGTGAGTTGCCATCTTCACACCATGATTCATCATGGTTCAGGTAGCTAGACATGGGCCGATACATGCTGTCTCGCAGTCTGCGTGCGTTGCTGACTATTTTCTTGGTAGTAGGTTTTGCTTTCACGATCTTGCGCTTATCGGGCGACCCCGCCATGATGATCCTATCGGCCGATGCACCTCCAGAAGCTATTGCGGCTTTTCGTGAGAGCTGGGGTCTTGACGCGCCTCTTTGGCAGCAGTTTTGGGGTTACTTACTCAATATTATTCACGGTAACTTCGGCGTTTCAATGCGTGATGGCAGCCCAGCAATGCGACTCGTGCTTGAGTCAATTCCGGCAACGCTAGCGCTCGCGCTGCCGGCCTTTGCTCTGAACCTGTTGATTGGAATACCGGCCGGTATTTTTGCTGCGCTACACCGCAACTCGTGGATCGATCGTCTTGTCATGAGTTTTTCTGTCGCGGGGCACACCTTGCCAAGCTTCGTTCTCGGTCTTTTGCTGGTTCTCATTTTTGCAGTCAGTTTGGGTTGGTTACCGAGCGGAGGGTATAGCGGGTTTGAGCACGCCGTCTTGCCGGTTCTGACGTTGACTGTGGGTGGCGCCGCGGTATTGGCACGTTACACACGATCGTCAATGTTAGAAGTGTTGGGGCAACCCTATATTCGTGCTGCCTCAGCAAAGGGTCTGCGCTGGTCTCAAGTGGTGACTCGCCATGCTTTACCCAATGCAGCCTTACCAATCGTCACTATCGCGGGCCTCATGTTTGGGGGTCTCATCGCAGGTGCTGTGGTGGTAGAAAGCGTATTTTCTTGGCCCGGGGTCGGTCGATTGACTGTTTCTGCAGTGGGCAATCGTGATTTGGCTGTGGTCCAGGCTGCCTTGCTATTGATCACGGTCAGTATGGTCGCAACCAACCTAGTCGTCGATGCCATCTACTGCTTGTTCGACCCGCGCTTGCGAGCCAACTCTGGGACAAATCATTAAGTCCCAACAGAAATGAACACTACCGAGAAATTGCCCGCTATGGCTATCGTTACCCATTCACTTCCAACACTCTCACGTCGATATTTTTGGCAAGAATATCCGCCGCTGGTTGTCTTGTCGATCGCTTGGATTCTTGGGATTTTCATCGTCGCAGCGCTGGCTGATCTCATTGCCCCTTACGCCTACACGGCGCTTGATCTCAAGGCTCGTCTGCAACCACCTGTTGGCTTTGGCGGCTCAGTTCGACATTTGCTCGGCACAGATGAGCTCGGACGCGACGTTCTTTCGCGACTACTGACCTCAGTGCAGGTGAGTCTGTTGATCGCTTTTGCCAGCACCTTGCTTTCCGCTGCAATCGGTCTGATCTTAGGGTTTCTAGCGGCACATTTCAAAGGCTGGATTGAACAGATTGTTCTCACATTGATTGATTTTCAAGCATCCATCCCTTTCATGATCATTGCGTTGGCGGTGTTGGCCTTCTTTGGCAACACACTAGTGCTCTTTATTTGTTTGATGGGCTGCCATGGCTGGGAGCGCAGCGCTCGCATCACGCGTAGCTTGACGATCGCAGCGAATGAACAAGGCTATGCCAATGCAGTCCATGCGCTGGGCGCAAGTTCTTGGCGCGTCTACTTCCGACATATTCTGCCTAATATCGCGAGCACGCTCATCGTCAGCATGACACTGACCTTTCCTGAAGTGATTTTGCTTGAATCAGGCCTGTCTTTCTTGGGCTTGGGGGTACAACCCCCACTCACCAGCTTAGGCAATATGGTCGGCTATGGTCGTGAGTATTTACAAACTGCCCCCTGGATTTTGCTCGCCCCGAGCTGCGTCATCGTCTTGACCACCTTCTCGATTAGCCTGACCGGCGACTGGTTGCGTGACAGGCTAGATCCAACGCTGCGTTAACTTATTTTTTACGGATTCATCTTATGACAGTCAAGCAAAAAAATGTCTTATTGATTGTGGTCGACCAGTGGCGTGGCGACACGCTCAAACAACTTGGTCACCCAGTCATTCAAACCCCAAACATCGAAGCCTTGGCCAGCGAAGGCGTGACCTTCGCCAAGCATTACACGCAAGCCGTACCGTGCGGCCCTGGTCGCGCCTCAATGCTGACCGGTCTGTATATGATGACCCACCGTGCGGTGCAGAATACGATTCCGCTCGATGCGCGTCACACCAATATCGCAAAAGAGGTGCGCAAGGCCGGCTATCAACCCGCCTTAGTTGGCTACACCACCACGACCCCTGATCCCCGTGAAACAGCCGCCGAAGACCCGCGCTTTAAAGTTTTAGGGGCAGATATGGAGGGCTGGCACCCCGTCGGTTCGTGGGGCCTGGATAAAGAGGCCTACTTTGCCTGGCTGTCTTCGCAGGGCTTCGCCGTGCCAAAAAAACCTAACGACATTTGGTTGCCGCAGGATCTTACCGAAGCGGATATTGGCGCAACGGCTAAACCAAGTATGGTCCCCGCACATTTATCCGACACCACGTGGTTCACCGACCGTGCGCTCGAATACCTACAGGGCACTGAAAATAAGCCTTGGTTCTTACATCTTGGCTACTACCGCCCTCACCCGCCTTTTTGCGCTGCGGCACCCTACCACGAGATGTACGACCCGAAAGATTGCCCGCCGCCGCTTCGCGCGTCAAGCAAAGACCTTGAAGCGTCGCAGCATCCACTCTTGGCGTATTACCTTCAATCCATTGAGCGTCGTCGCTTCTTTGAAAATGGCCAAGGGCTTGGCGCAGACATGCAAGAGGCTGAAGTTCGTCAAATGCGGGCCACTTACTACGGCTTGATGTCTGAGGTTGATCATCACATCGGACGTGTCTTTGACTACCTAAAGAAAACAGGCCAGTGGGACAACACTCTGATCATTTTCACAAGCGATCATGGCGAACAATTGGGTGATCACCATTTGTTGGGTAAGATTGGCTACTTCGATCAGAGCTTTCATATCCCAATGATTGTTCGCGACCCGAACCCTGAGGCGGATGCCACGCGCGGCAATATTGTTCGGCACTTTACCGAAACAATTGATACCATGCCCACGATCTTGAACTGGCTTGAGCGGCCAATACCGAGAACGTGCGACGGGCACTCGCTGTTGCCATTCGTACAAACTGGAATCGCGCCCGCCGACTGGCGCACTGAAGTGCATTATGAGTATGATTTTAGAAATATCTATTATTCAAAGCCCGAAGATTTTTTAGGCTTATCAATGGATCAGTGTGCACTATCAGTGATTCAAAACGATCAGTATAAGTATGTACATTTTGCGGCTTTACCACCACTGTTCTTTGATCTGACAACAGATCCGTCACAATTGCATAATGTTGCGCAAGATCCGAGCTACACCCTCGAGCTGTTAAAGATGACCCAAAAAATGCTTGACTGGAAGCTATCACATGCCGACCGTACCTTGACCGGCTATGCGGCATCACCAGCTGGCTTGGTCTCTCGGCTATGAAAACAGCCAAAGACTATATCCACAGCTCTGCAGCCGTCGTTTTTGATCTGGATGGCACGTTGATGCATACCGAGCCCGATATTCGACGAGCCACCAATCAAGCGTTGCTGGATTGCGGGTTTCAAACACTTGCCCCCGAGCAAGTGATTCCAAACTTGTATGGCCCGCTACCTGACATCTTGGCCTCTGTGATGCAGGTCGTGCAGGCCCCCGCCGTCGCTGCTGAGGACATTCAACAGGCGTACTTGACGCACTACGCGCGCCAAGCGCACGACTATTCAGTACTGTATCCAGGCGTCTTGGCCTTGCTCGATCAACTGCTGTCGCAAGGACATCAGTTAGCCGTATGCACCAATAAGAATGAAAGTTCAGCTAAGCAGGCGCTTGAACGCCACGGCTTGTCTACCTACTTTGCCGTTGTCACGGGGGGCGATACCACTGCGCATCCTAAGCCTCATGCATTGCCCCTACTCACCACAATTGCTGCGCTAAAGGTCACTGCCAGCGACTGTTTGTTGGTGGGCGATACCCATGTTGATGCCCTCTGTGCAAGCAACTGCGGTATCCCTTTTGTCTTTCATCGAAGTGGCTATGGCGATGACTCGGTGCAACAGCATCCAATAGCAGCGAGCTTTTTCGACTACGCAGAGACTTGTCT
>JARXAG010000218.1 GCA_029866055.1 Burkholderiaceae bacterium | reverse complement strand
AAGGGCGCATAGCCCACCGAAAATACAGACTGATCAACCGCGGCAGAGGTCAGCGAAAACACCAGCTCGAGACCGTCGACTTGAATCGTGCGCTGCTCGGTTTTTACCCGCGACGGAAACATCACCACCGCGCGATCGTCTGCGACGTTGAGTTCACGCCAGTTGTACTCAGGGGTACAGCCCACCAGCCAAAATAGGCAGAACAGCACTAATAGAAATTTAACTTTAACCATTGTTTATTTGAGACCGTTGTTTTAGTTCAGATTGCAACCTTTGCCCGTCATATTGTCCCTGATCGACGGCCGCGTCAAACCCCGTCTCTCGAGTTGAGGAGGCGGTCTAACTGCCCAGAAAATGATCACCTCGCAATTCCCTTAAAATCAGTTTTTGCTTTGCATTAGGATCGCCCGTGACCTCAACCCTGTACAAACATTTGGCCCAACTACAAGCCAACCCAACAATTTTGGGGCAGTCGCTGCGTGGGATCGAAAAAGAAGGCTTGCGGGTTGACCAACAGGGACTGCTTTCCACCAAACCGCACCCAACGGTGCTTGGCTCGGCGCTCACACACCCAAGCATCACCACTGACTACTCAGAAGCGTTGCTTGAGCTCATTACCGGCACCCACAAAAATGTCGACGCTTTAATGAGCGAACTCGATCTGGTGCATCGCGTAGTTGCCACCAACCTGCATGACGAACTGCTCTGGAATCACTCAATGCCAGCGCACTTGCCAGCTGAAGCTGACATCCCGATCGCTTGGTACGGCACCTCGAATACCGGAATGATCAAGCACGTTTATCGACGAGGGCTAGCACAGCGCTACGGCAAAACAATGCAATGTATCGCCGGAGTGCATTACAACTTTTCTTTTGATGAGTCGTTTTGGAGCGTACTCGATCTGCCTCAAACCGACGCCAAAGATAGGCGCTCTACCGGTTATATCTCGCTGATCCGTAATTTCACGCGCTACAGCTGGTTACTCATGTACTTGTTTGGCGCGTCACCCGCCGTGTCACGCGACTTTTTGCGGGGGCAGACCGCTGGCTTAGCGTCGCTCGGGGATCACACCCTTTATCTTCCCTATGCAACCAGCTTACGCATGAGCGACCTCGGTTACCAAAACAAGGCCCAAGCCAGCTTAAAGCTTTGCTACAACGATCTCCCGATGTTCTTAGAACGGCTCTACGACGCCGTCACAACCCCATGGCCCGATTATCAAAAAATTGGCACTCGGCACGACGGCCAATGGATCCAGCTCAATACCAATGTGCTGCAAATCGAAAATGAGTTTTATTCAAGCATCAGACCCAAGCGTACAACTGGCCCCTGCGAACGACCCATTACGGCGCTCGCCGAGCGTGGTATCCAGTACGTCGAGGTCCGCTGCCTAGACATCGATCCAACAGAGCCCTTGGGTATTGCTGGGCAGACGGCAAGATTTGTTGACGCTTTTTTACTATTTTGTGCGATTCAAGAGAGCCCACCCTTTGCCGACAGTGGTTGGTGCCCCGAAAGCGCCAGTAACTTTGCCAGCGTGGTCAAACAGGGGCGTCTGCCCAGCTTGCAACTCAAATACCAAGGCAAAGAACTATCGCTGGCAAACTGGGCTGAGCAGCTACTTGAGCAGATTGGCCTTTGCGCCGAGACCCTTGATGGCGCCTTGGGAGACACCCGCTACGCCCAGTCGGTTTCTGCACAGCGCGAAAAAATTCTCGACATAGAGGCTACCCCATCAGCTCGTGTTCTAGCGCATTTAAAGACGTCGGGCATGTCCTATCAAGACTATGCGCTAGAGCAAAGCAGCGCGCATGCTCAAAGATTGCGCAAAACTGGCCTGAACCCGGCTGAACGAGCGCTGGCATCCAAACAGGCTGAGAAGTCTTTGGTCGACCAAGTGGCCCTTGAGGCTAGCGATATCGAAGACTTTGATGAATATGTGGCTCGTTTTCATCGAGCACTGAAGCACCCGAGTCAATCGTAGATAGGAAGAGCCAAAATTTGGTGCGCCCGACAGGAATCGAACCTGTATCGAGAGTTTCGGAAACTCTTATTCTATCCATTGAACTACGGGCGCAAGAGGCGAGATTATAGCGGTAGCCAAGAACATCGCCCGACGATAACCCGAGTAGAGCCGATCCCGCTATAATCCGAGGGTTTACACGAAAGCAGTTACACCACTTTAATCCAGCCGCCAGGTTAGACAGCGTTTCAGTTACCGATACTGAGGGGTTGGTCAACTCGGCGAAGACATGCAGGACTTGGTCATGAGCGACACGCAACAACACGAAGAACATAGTTCACCCATCAAAACGCCTAAGCAATTGATCACGATCATTGTGCTTGCCTTGGTGGTGCCAATTATCATCATCATCCTGCTCGTCAATATGGTGGCAGCAGGCAATGCACCTGTGGCCGGCTCAGACGCGTTGGGACCCGAAGCAACGGCTAAACGGATTGCACCTGTTGCAAAGCTTGAAGTCGTCGATGCTAGCGGCCCTAAGGTCTTCAAAACCGGCGAACAGGTATACAAGGCCGTATGTGCAGGCTGTCACACGGCTGGTGTTGCCGGCGCCCATAAGTTTGGCGACACGGCGGCCTGGGCTGCCCCAATTAAAACGGGCTTAGACGCGATGGTACTCAGTGTCGTCAAGGGCAAAAATGCCATGCCTGCAAAGGGCGGCAATCCATCGCTTGATGATTTTGAGATTACCCGCGCCGTGGTTTACATGACTAACGCTGCTGGTTCAAATTTTCCTGAACCCGTCGCTCCCGTAACGCCCGCAAAATAATATTAGGGTAATTGCGCAGCCCGAGCGCTAACTAGGCGTTAGGGCGCAACACTTTTGTTTAACATTGCCTTAAGCGCATCAAGGCGACTCTTAGGGCTCATGGTTTCGACGGGCTTTTGATCAAGCGCCACCGACAAACCCATTTCTTCGATAAACCGAGACGGCTCGCGCACAAGATCTTCGCGCGCTCGACGACGCTTCTGACACCAACTCAAGTGCAAACTGCGTTGCGCGCGCGTAATGCCAACGTACATCAGCCGGCGCTCTTCCTGTATTCGTGAGACTAAAGCATCAGCAGCCCGAGCGGGCTCAACCTCTTCATCGTCGCGACCAAGATGCGGCAAAAGTCCCTCTTCAACGCCCAGCAAATACACATGAGGGTATTCAAGCCCCTTTGATGCATGCAAGGTTGACAGTTTAACTGCGTCTTGCTCTTGCTCTTCGCTGCGTTCAAGCATGGTTACCAAGGCAACGTGCTGGACCAGATCGAGTAGGCCCATGCTGTCAGCTTCGGCTTTACGCTTAAGCCACCCCACCAACTCTAGAATGTTTTGCCAGCGATTTTGCGCAGGCTTTTCATCTAGCATGTCATACAGATAGCGCTCATACTGAATGGTGCTCAGCAAATCATCAAGAATCACACCTGCAGGTTCAGCGGCCTTCACCTGTTGCCCAACGGCTGTATGCCCAGCCCGCATTTGAATCCTGACAATAAAGTCGCCGAAATGACGCAGCGGCTCAAGCTGACGTGTATTTAAGCGTGACTCAAGCCCCATCTCAAAGACCGCTTCAAACAATGAGATTTTTCGCTCACCGGCATATTGACCGAGCGTTTGCAGCGTGACCTGACCGATACCTCGCTTAGGCGTCGTGGCTGCGCGAATAAAGGCGGGATCATCCTCTTCGTTGGCAATCAAGCGTAAGTAAGCCAGAATATCTCGCACTTCAGCCTTATCAAAAAAACTTTGTCCGCCCGAAATTGAGTACGGAATATGCAAATTGCGCATCGCTTGTTCGACAATTCTGGCCTGATGATTACCGCGATACAAAATTGCGAAATCTTTCCAAGAGGCCTGTTTTTCAAAGCGGGCCGCCGAAATTTTCATTGCGACGTTTTCGGCTTCAGCCTCATCGTTTGGCATGGCTGTCACACTAATCGCATCGCCTGTGCCATGCTCTGACCACAATTTTTTTTCAAATAATTTTGGATTCTTTGCAATCACGTGATTTGCAGCAGCCAAAATACTTTGGCTTGAGCGATAGTTCTGCTCGAGCTTGACCAATCGAATCTGCGGGTAATCCGTGGTGAGCTTCGCAAGGTTTTCGATGGTTGCGCCCCGCCACGCATAAATAGCCTGATCGTCGTCACCCACAGCGGTAAACATGGCACGGGGGCCCGTTAACCACTGCACTAAACGATACTGACAGACGTTCGTATCTTGATATTCATCGACCAATAAATAGCGTACGCGTTTTTGCCACTTCTCCCGCACCTCAACCTCTCGCTCAAAAATTTGCGCGGGTAACGCGATCAAATCATCGAAGTCCACAGCCTGATACGCCGCGAGCGTCGCGTTATAGCTACGATACACGCGTGCTGCCTCGACTTGGCTGGCGCTCGCAGCTTGGGCAGCTGCTGCGTCCGGATCAATCAAGCCATTTTTCCAAAGCGAAATCGTTTGCTGCACAGCGCGCAGGCGTGCGCGATCGGTCGTCGCCAATAAATCTTGCACGATCGCCATCGCGTCATCAGAGTCAAAAATCGAAAACTGCGGCTTCAGGCCCGCATGCTGCGCCTCTTCGCGCAGGATGCGAACACCAAGCGAGTGGAAGGTACTGATGGTGAGCCCTTTGGCTAGAGCAGGATCGACCAAGCGCTTCACGCGATCATCCATCTCGCGGGCGGCTTTATTCGTGAAGGTCAACGCCACTACGTTACGGGCCTTATAGTCGCAGTCGCGCAGCAAGTATGCGATCTTTTGTGTAATCACCCGCGTTTTACCTGAGCCGGCACCCGCCAAGACCAGACAAGGGCCATCAAGATACAGCACAGCTTCACGCTGCGTCGGGTTCAAACCATTTGTGGCAAACGTTGACATAGCGCCGAATCAGATCTCGAGTGGATCTACCTCAAGCTGCCACCGCACGCGACGTGCGTCAGGCTGCTCAGGTAGTAATTTAAGCCAGTGTCGCAATAGAGATTGCAACGCAGGGCGATTGGTAGATTCGAGCAATAGCTGCGCCCGACACATATTGTCGACGCGCACGATGCGTAACGGCACGGGGTCATACAAGGTGAGTACAACTTCTGTCTGATAGTGGGCGGATAATTCGCTGGCTAACTCACGGGCACCACGCAAAAAATCAAGCGCTGGCGTGAGTTCGCGCGCTTCAGCGCTTAGCAACGCCTGATACGAAAAAGGCGGCAACGCAGCCGCTTGCCGCTCTTGTAAAGAATGTCGCGCAAAGCCAGCGTAATCGTGCTTTAGCAGCGCCTGATACACCGCCTGCTCTGGGTAGCCGGTTTGGACAATCACCTCTCCGTGGCCGCTATGGCGGCCCGCACGCCCCGCAACCTGCATCAGTTGCGCGAACAAACGTTCTGGCGCCCGAAAGTCTTGCGAAAACAACAGCGCATCGGCGTTCAGCACTCCAACTAAGCCAAGATTCGCAAAGTCATGACCCTTGGCTACCATCTGCGTACCCACTAAAATATCCACCTCACCGGCATGCACGCTCGCAAAGAGGGCTTGGGCCGAGCCTTTTTTTCGAGTGCTGTCCGCGTCAATTCGTACCACCCGCGCGCCCGGAAACAGCTCGGCGAGATGCTCTTCGACCCTTTGCGTGCCTCGACCCATCGGCTGTAAATCTTGATCTCCACAATCTGGACACGCCTTTGGCACATTTTGTGCCAGGCCACAATGATGACAGTGCAGTTGCGCGCGTTGCGCCGTCAGTCGATGCAACACAGTAAAAGTTGTACACCGTGTGCACTGGCTCACCCAACCGCACGAATTGCAATGCAATGCAGGTGCGTAGCCCCGACGGTTTAAAAATATCAATACTTGTTCTTTGTTTGCAAGCCTCGCGCGCATGGCTTCTACAAGATGGGGCGACAAGCCGTGATCCATCTGCAGGCGTCGCGTATCGACCAGACGCACCGAGGGTAAGGTCACCGCGCGTGCGCGCGCAGGTAGATCCAGCCTTTGATAGATTGATTTTTCAGCGTTGGCCCAGCTCTCAAGTGATGGGGTCGCAGACCCCAATACGACTGGGATGCCCAAATCATGCGCCCGCCAGACCGCAAGGTCTCGCGCCGAGTAACGCAACCCATCCTGTTGTTTATACGAGGGATCATGCTCTTCATCAACAACGATCAACCCGAGGTCGTCAAGCGGTGCAAAGATGGCTAAACGAGTACCAAGCACGATACGAGCCTCGCCGCTTTGTACACGCAACCACGCGCGTAAGCGCTCTCCATCGGACAGAGCACTGTGCATGACTGCAACACCGTTCACGCCCGCTACTGGCTCAAGACGCGCCCGTAATGACTGCTCAAATTGAGGCGTGAGATTTATCTCAGGCACCAGCATCAGCACGCGTTTACCGAGCGCCAAGGTCTGTGCAGCCGCATGAAGATACACCTCGGTTTTGCCGCTTCCGGTCACCCCATAGAGCAAAAAGGTTTTGAAGCCCTTTGCAGCAATGAGCGCTGTGACCGCTTGTTCTTGCTGGCTGTTCAGTTGGGGCACGACTGAGGTTGCCGTGGCCTCTTGTTGAGAAGCGCGGCGCTTGGCAAGACGCACAACGGGGCCAGCGCCCGAGCGCTTGCCCTGATACGAGGGCACGCTTCGCAGGGGCATCGGCAGTGCCGGCAAAATCACTTCACCTAAGGGCCGTTGATAATATTCAGCGGCGAAAGTCGCGAAATGCAGCCAACTTGAACTCAAAGGCGCGATATCTTTCAACACGGCTAGCACGTCTTTGACCTTGCTCGGGTCACAGCCGGGCACCTCTGGCAAGCCAACGACCACGCCAATCATCTTGCGCCGCCCGAAGGCAACAATGACTCGATCGCCTACAACCACAGCCTCATTAGAACGATAGTCATATAAATCGGCTAACGGCACGTCTAATGCAACCCGAACCCACCGTATCGGAGCGCTCGTTTGGACGCACTCAGCAGGAATGATGTCAGCCATGTAGTTAAAGTGGTTTCTTTGTTAATGCACTAAAGCACTGAGATACAGGGCTTTCGAAATAATTTTTAGGTCCTGTGGATAACTTTGGGGAAAACTCGATTATTTAAAAAAGGTATTGCATTATTTAGAACTGCCTTGCACTATTGTCCAGCTAGAAAAAACTAATTTTATTCTTTTGATTCAAATGGATACAATATATTTTCAAAGCAATTATTAAAACTTTAGGGGTTTTACTAGCTTTACAAATTTTGTGCATAACCTACAAAAAATATCGCTATTTCACAATGGTTTTCGAGCAAAATCACCTCAAAAAGCACGCCGTTGTTAGCTCTAGCTGCAATCACCGTGAAACTGTGGGCTATAGGCTCGAACTTCGTCTACCAACACGGCAACAGCTTCGGGTGGCGTGAATTGTGAAATACCATGGCCAAGATTAAACACATGCCCACCACGCCCAACCTCGCCATATGCCGCAAGCACACGGCGCACTTCTGTGCGAATTGCCGCCTCACCCCCAAAAAGTGCCATTGGATCGAGGTTACCTTGAAAAGCGACTGAATCTGACACGCGCTGACGAGCGAGGCTCAGGTCGACAGTCCAGTCAAGCCCCACTGCATCGGCTCCGCAGGCAGCTATTTGCTCAAGCCATTGCCCGCCACCCTTAGTGAATACGATCGCAGGGACAGCACGCCCCTCGTGTTCTTTAATGAGCTGCTGCACCACCTGACGGGTGTAGTTCAGTGAAAATTGCTGAAACAGTTGATCTGCGAGGACACCGCCCCAGCTGTCAAAAATCATGACGGCCTGAGCGCCTGCTTTAATTTGGGCGTTTAAATATTGTGCTGTTGTTTGAGCGTTAATTTGCAAGATACGGTGCATCAAATCAGGGCGCCCGTAAAGCATACTTTTGATTAAACGGTAGTCGTCGCTGCCCTTGCCTTCGACCATGTAGCAGGCAACGGTGAACGGGCTACCCGCAAAACCGATCAGTGGAACACGCCCATCTAACTCAGTTCGTATCAAACTGACTGCATCGAAAACATATTGCAGCTTTGCTAAGTCGGGCACCTCAAGCTTGTTGACGTCTTGCTCTGTGCGTACCGGGTGTGCAAACCTAGGGCCTTCACCCTGAGCAAACGAGAGACCTAGCCCCATTGCATCAGGAACCGTCAAGATATCTGAAAATAATATAGCCGCATCAAGATCAAACCGCTCTAGAGGCTGCAGCGTCACTTCAGCCGCATAATTCGGGCTCTGTGCCAACCCCATGAACGAGCCGGCGCGTGCACGAGTCGCGTTGTATTCAGGCAAGTAACGCCCCGCCTGTCGCATCAACCAGGTTGGCGTGTACGGAACCGCTTCACGTTTGAGTGCGCGCAAAAATACATCGTTTTGTAATGGTGTAGCGCCCACAGAGTTCCTTTTTAAAGTCACGCGCTAGGCATGCGTCATGCCTAGCCTCGCGATTATCAGACGATCATTTTACCGGAGTGCGTGGATTGCCTCGGCCTTTAGGGCTGGGGAGATGTCAATCTTCGTTGTCGCCTTCTCGGTACAGTTCAGCGGCAATGTCATGTTTACGCATCAACGCCCAAAAGGCTCGCCTGTGCTTATTTGATGCTCGTGCCGCCATTGCAATGTTTCCGCTATGTTTGATTAACGCCTGGGTGATATAGGTGCGCTCAAAATGACTCACCAAGCTATTTTTTGCGTCACGAAAAGAACCTAAGGGGTCAGGCTGATGGTGCACAGTGTTGAAAGCAATTGCACTTTGAAGGGGTTGACGCTCAACGCCTCGGGTAGCGCTCGCCTTGACTGGTTTGGCACTCATAAACACCCGCGAACCATGGGCAGTTGTGCATACAGCGGATGTGCCAGTCAAGCCTTGCCCCTGATCAATGGATGAGGGCTTGTAGCTTGGTGCAGCTCCAGCACTTGGGGATTCAGGCGCACTGTGGCTAGCCTCAGGCTCACGCAATGTGCCTGGTCTTGGCACGCGCGAGACCGTCGTAAGCACGCGCGCCCGAAACTCGTCAAGGCACAAGGGCAATCTCACAAAGTCAGACACACCAAGTTCGAGTAAATCTTGCATGGCGGCAGATTTCAAGTTTTGAAAGATTCCGACGAGCGGTAAAAAGGGTCCGCGTGGGATCCTTGCCAGCGCTTGTCGCGTCCAAGCCAGCGTGTCGATCGAGACCGGCAACAAGCACAAATCAAACCGCCTTAGGCTAACGCTAGCCTGAGCAAGCGCTTGCACTGGCAACGTCACAACGTCCTTTGCACTGACCTCGAGGTCTTGTCCCGCCTCCCATTCGAGCTGATGTAACCTCACACGAGTTAAAGCGGGCGCCGCTCCGTTTAGCACGTCTTCAAGCCACACATGGTGAGCAGCTAGCCTCAACACCGCGCAGTCTATTTGTTGTCGCATCGTTTTTCTCCAAGCAAAAACCGTTAGGCTAGGCTTGATATGCCTTGAAGAATAGTCGGAGTTAACGC
The DNA here is from genome assembly GCA_029866055.1 of Burkholderiaceae bacterium. GTDB lineage: Bacteria > Pseudomonadota > Gammaproteobacteria > Burkholderiales > Burkholderiaceae_B > Zwartia. Next base: position 16,753 of record JARXAG010000218.1, on the reverse strand, counting down.
ATCCGCAGATTTACGACGTTGATGCAAAAAAACGCGCCCCTAGTGATCCCTAGGGGCGCGTTTTTGATTGCGACAGCGCTACCACCGGCAGCAGCAAGCGCTGCAGTTAATGCTTGTTGATCAACTCTCGAATACGACGAGCAGCTGAGGCTTGCGCCGCCAACATATCGAGTTCTGCTTTGACCACATCCATGCTGGCCTGATCTTTAGCGTTACGCAAGGCATCTTGAGCCGCCAAGCGCGCAGCTTCGGCCTTCGACTCGTCAAGATCGCCACCACGAATAGCCGTATCAGACAGCACAGTGACGTGCCCTGGCTGTACTTCTAACAAACCGCCTGCCACGAAAATACTCTCTTCGGAATTATCTTCAAGAATAATGCGCACCAAACCAGGCCGAATGCGCGAAATCAGCGGAGTGTGACCAGGCAAAATACCCAGCTCACCCGACTCACCGGGCAGTACTACAAACTTAGCATCGCCCGAGTACAGAGATGTTTCTGCACTGACAACGTCGACTTTGATGGTAGCCATGATAGATCCTTATTGGAGTTTCTTGGCTTTCTCGAAGGCTTCGTCGATCGATCCGACCATGTAGAACGCCTGCTCGGGAAGTGCATCGCACTCGCCTTCGACGATCATACGGAAACCACGAATGGTTTCGGACAGGGGAACATATTTACCAGGCGAACCTGTAAACACTTCGGCCACATGGAAAGGCTGCGACAAGAAGCGCTGAATCTTACGAGCACGAGCAACAGCTTGCTTGTCTTCAGGCGACAACTCATCCATACCCAAGATCGCAATAATGTCACGCAATTCTTTATAGCGTTGCAACGTTTGCTGAACCCCACGCGCTACGTTGTAATGCTCTTCACCCACCACGTGTGGATCAAGCTGACGACTCGTTGAGTCGAGTGGATCGACCGCTGGATAAATACCAAGCGCAGCGATATCACGCGACAACACAACCGTAGAATCCAAGTGCTGGAAAGTCGTTGCAGGAGATGGGTCAGTCAAGTCATCGGCCGGCACATACACGGCTTGTACCGAGGTGATCGAACCTTGCTTAGTTGAAGTAATACGCTCTTGCAACTTACCCATTTCTTCTGCAAGCGTTGGTTGATAACCCACAGCAGAAGGCATACGACCCAACAAAGCAGACACTTCGGTACCGGCCAGGGTGTAGCGATAAATATTATCCACAAAGAACAGAATGTCACGGCCTTCGTCGCGGAACTTTTCAGCCATGGTGAGACCGGTCAGCGCTACGCGCAAACGGTTTCCTGGGGGCTCGTTCATCTGGCCAAACACCATCGCCACTTTATCAAGCACGTTTGACTCTTCCATCTCGTGATAGAAGTCGTTACCTTCGCGAGTACGCTCACCCACGCCAGCAAACACTGACAAACCGCTGTGTTGCTTTGCGATGTTGTTGATGAGTTCCATCATGTTCACGGTTTTGCCCACACCCGCACCACCAAACAGACCGACCTTACCCCCTTTAGCAAAGGGGCAGACCAAGTCAATCACCTTGATGCCCGTTTCAAGCAACTCAACTGAGGGAGACAGCTCATCAAATTTTGGCGCATTCTGGTGAATCGCACGACGCTCTTCACTTTGGATTGGACCAGCATCATCAATCGGGCGTCCTAAAACGTCCATGATACGACCCAAGGTGCCGACACCAACTGGCACCGAAATTGGTGCGCCCGTTTTAGCAACAGCCATACCGCGACGCAGACCATCGCTTGGTCCGAGTGCAATCGTACGGACAACGCCGTCGCCCAGCTGCTGCTGGACCTCGAAGGTCAAGCCTTTTTCAGCAAAGGCTGAAGATTCATCTGTCAGGCGAAGCGCCTCATAGATGTGTGGCATGTGATCGCGGGGAAACTGAATATCCACCACTGCGCCAATGCACTGAACGATGGTTCCGTTGTTCATGTCTGATCCTTACTTTGTAAATTCTGATGGGATACCGGGAAGCAATCTAAACCACTAGACGGCCGCGGCGCCCCCCACGATTTCTGAAATTTCTTTCGTAATAGCAGCCTGACGAGTCTTGTTAAAGACAAGTTGCAGGTCACCGATTACCTTCTTCGCATTGTCCGAAGCGGCTTTCATCGCCACCATTCGGGCAGATTGCTCTGAGGCCATACTTTCTGCGACACCTTGATACACAAGGCCTTCGACGTAGCGTTGCAACAATTCGTCGATGACTGTTTGAGCATCAGGCTCGTAGATGTAATCCCAGCCGTGCTCTGCCGTTTCGCTTTCGCTATTTACAACAGCAGTCGCCGAAGCCAAGTTATAGGGATCTGCTAATTTGCCAGGTAACGGCAGCAAACGAACAAAAGTTGGTTCTTGCTTCATGGTGTTAAAGAAGCGATTGGTCGCAATGTAAACAGCATCAATGCGACCTGCCAAAAAGTCATCTAACTGGACTTTAACTGCTCCGATCAGACGGTCGAGTTCAGGCTTATCGCCCAACCCAATGGCTTGCGATACGACTTCGGCCCGCATGCGTGTCAACACACCCAAGCTTTTGTTTCCGAAGGCGGTGAACTGAGTGCGAATATTTTTATCGTTGAACTCGCGCGTACGCGCAAGCACCAAACGCATGATATTTGTATTCAAACCACCGCAAAGACCCTTGTCGGTTGAAACCACAACGATCCCGACCGCTTTGAGCTCTGTACGCTCAACCAAATAGGGATGCGTGTACTCAGGATTTGCCTGCATCAAGTGCGAAGCAATCGCATGAACCTTAGTGGCATAGGGCCGGCCCGCGCGCATACGCTCTTGCGCCTTACGCATCTTCGAGGCGGCCACCATTTCCATGGCCTTTGTGATCTTGCGCGTGTTTTGCACGCTCTTGATCTTATTACGAATTTCCTTAATTCCTGCCATTTCGCTTCCTGTGTCAGACCTGCATTCAGGTATCAGACCATTTGCTTTGGATCATTGCAGTCACTGTCTGCAATGATCCGATAGCGGGTTCGTTAGAACGTGCCGTGCTTTTTAAACTCAACCAATGCAGCAATGAGTTCAGCTTCGTCATCCTTAGACAACTCTTTTGAACTTTCGATGCGCTCGATCATCGCGGCATTTTTGTTTTTGAGGTGGTCTTTCAGACCTTTCTCAAAAGGCAGAACTCTCGAAACTTCGACATCGTCAAGGTAGCCATTATTCGCAGCGAACAAGATCACGCCAAGCTCCCAGACCTGCAAAGGCTGGTATTGCGGCTGCTTCAAGAGCTCAACCACGCGCTTGCCGCGCTCGAGCTGACGCCGAGTCGCGTCATCAAGGTCAGACGCAAACTGCGCGAAAGCTGCTAGCTCGCGATACTGCGCCAAGTCGGTACGAATACCGCCAGAGAGCTTTTTAATGATCTTAGTTTGAGCCGCGCCACCCACACGTGAGACCGAAATACCGGCGTTAATCGCTGGACGCACACCAGCGTTAAACAAGTCGGTTTCAAGAAAGATCTGGCCGTCAGTAATCGAAATCACGTTAGTCGGCACGAAGGCAGACACGTCACCGGCTTGTGTCTCGATAATTGGCAAGGCTGTCAATGAGCCAGTTTTACCTTTTACAGCACCTTTTGTGAATTTCTCGACATATGCCTCGTTTACACGGGCAGCACGTTCAAGCAGACGTGAGTGGAGGTAAAAAACATCGCCGGGATAAGCTTCGCGGCCTGGCGGACGACGCAGCAGCAGTGATACCTGACGATAGGCAAACGCCTGCTTGGTCAGATCGTCATAAACAATCAGTGCATCTTCGCCACGATCACGGAAATACTCGCCCATTGTGCAACCTGCGTAGGCAGACAAATATTGCATTGCAGCCGAGTCAGATGCTGTTGCAGCGACGATCGTGGTGTATTCCATGGCGCCATGCTCTTCGAGCTTACGCAACACGTTGTTAACCGTTGAGGCCTTTTGACCAATAGCAACGTAAATACACTTAACGTTTTTACCTTTTTGATTGATGATGGCATCAACGGCAACAGCGGTTTTACCCGTTTGACGATCGCCAATGATCAATTCACGCTGACCGCGTCCGATTGGCACCATCGCATCAATCGACTTCAAGCCGGTTTGCATTGGCTGCGACACAGACTGACGTGCAATCACACCCGGTGCGACTTTTTCGATGATGTCGGTTTCTTTCGCATTGACTGGGCCCTTGCCATCAATTGGCACACCCAAAGCGTTTACCACGCGCCCCAACAGCTCGGGGCCAACGGGGACTTCAAGAATGCGACCAGTGGTTTTGACGGGATCGCCTTCAGAAATGCCGGTGTAGTCACCCAAAATCACGGCGCCTACAGAGTCGCGCTCGAGGTTCAAGGCCAATCCAAACACATTGTTTGGAAACTCAAGCATTTCACCTTGCATCGCGTCTGACAGACCATGAATACGGGTGATACCGTCGGTAACGGAAACGACCGTTCCCTGTGTACGAATGTCGGACGAAGTGCCCAGACCTTCGATTCGGCTCTTGAGAATTTCGCTAATCTCTGATGGATTGAGTTGCATGTTCAGACTCCTGGAATCTTTTGACTGACGTTAAGCCGCCAGCGTGTCGCGCATGCGTACTAACTGGGCTTGCACGGATGTGTCGAGTACTTGGTCACCCACATGCACGCGAACACCACCAATCAAGGCAGCATCCACAGTCACGTGGGGCTTGAGCTTGAGTCCGAATTTAGGCTCTAACAGCGCAATAAGCTGTGAAACCTGATCTTCAGACATCGGAAAAGCACTGGTAATGTTAGCTTGCGCAACACCTTCAGCTGTATCTTTAAGGGCTTCAAACTGCTCGGCAATTTGCGGCAACAACAGTAAGCGATCGTTCGATATCAACAGCGCAACAAAATTTTCAAAATGTTTGTCAACTGCGGGCCGAACCATGCTTAAAAAAATGCTGACACGTTGCTCGTCACTCAAACGGGGATCAGCCATCGCCAATCGCACATCAGGCTGAGCTGCCACGTACGCTAAGCGCTGCACCTGTTCGCCCCACGCAGCCAAACCGCCCTTGTCTGCCTTAGCAACAGCGAACAAAGCCTCAGAGTACGGGCGGGCAACAGTAGAAAGTTCTGCCATAACGTCCTCGGTTTAAAGCTGAGCCTTAAGCTGTGTAAGCAGCTCGGCGTGGGCGCTTGCGTTGACTTCACGCTTGAGGATTTGCTCGGCGCCTTTCACAGCCAAATTGGCTACGTCATTGCGCAGTGCATCGCGAGCACGCATCACCTCTTGAGCAGCGTCTTGTTTCGCCTGCGCCAAAATACGCGCACGCTCAACTTCAGCTTCGGCACGAGCCTGCTCAATGATCTGGGTTGCATGTTTTTCTGCATCCGTCATGCGCGCATGAAGGCTAGTTTTCGCAGATGCTTCGATCAAACTTACGCGCGCCTGGGCCTGAGCCAAGTCTGCTTTGCCTTTTTCGGCAGCAGCCAAGCCTTCAGCGATTTTTTGGCGTCGCTCGTCGATTGCCTTTGTTAAAGGAGGCCAGATGAACTTCATCGTGACCCACGCTAAAACAAAGAACACGATCATCTGGAAAAAGATCGTCGCGTTCAGATTCACGGTCGTTTCCCTATTACATCTTATGTTCTAGCGGTATACAACCGCATAAAACTGGATAAATGTGCCGCCAATCAAAACGATGGCGGCGTCGGTGTTCGATCTAACAAAATATCGAACAAACAAGCGCTTTACTTGAACGGATTCGCAAAAGCGAACAACATGGCAATACCCACGCCGATCAAGAATGCCGCGTCAATCAAACCAGCCAACAAGAACATTTTGGTCTGAAGCGCGTTCATCAGTTCTGGCTGACGTGCTGAAGCTTCGAGGTACTTGCCACCCATCATTCCAATGCCGATGCAGGCGCCCAAGGCACCCAGGCCGATAATAAATGCGCAAGCCAGCGCTACCATAGCGACGTTAGTCATGAAAACTCCTTGATTAAAATCTAAGTAAATTTAAAAAAATAAAAAATTAAACTAAGTAAATCACTACAAATCACACACCACACAGTCTCTTTGTAAGAGACTAGGTAGTTTTAGTGCCCTTCGTGAGCCTGGCCGATATAAACCAGCGTGAGCATCATGAAGATAAATGCTTGCAACAAGACAATCAAAATATGAAACAGTGCCCAAACTGAGCCCGCCAGAATGTGGCCAACGCCCAAGCCGATGCTCATGGCGTTCCAGCCTGTCCATGCGCCCCCGAGCAAAGCAATCAGCATAAACACAAGTTCACCGGCGAACATATTGCCGAACAACCGCATACCTAGCGATACAGATTTTGCCGCGTACTCAACCAAGTTGAGCAAGAAATTAGCAGGTGCAAGAACCAAAACCATTATGCCGTGACCATGAAAAGGCGCGGTAAAAAGCTCTTTGACAAAGCCCAAAGGATGTTTGATCTTGATGCCGTAATAAAACATCAGAAGCAGTACACCCAAGGCCATGCCCATCGGGGCATTCAAATCGGCCGTCGGTAAAATACGGTGGTAATGCAACGGGTCAGTGACCTGTAGTCCAATCCCCAAAAGATGGAATGTGTAATGAGGCAAATCGACTGGTAACAAGTCGAGCGCATTCATTAAAATGATCCAGACAAATACCGTTAAGGCCAAAGGCGACACAAATTTGCGTGTGGTTTCGCTTGGAACAATGCTGCGGGCTTGCTGATCAACCATGTCAATCAGCATTTCGACCGCGCTTTGCAACCGACCGGGAACACCAGCAGATGCCCGACGAGCGGCGAGCCACATCACAAACAAGGCAATCACACCCATCAACAACGACCAGAAGATGGTGTCGTAATTAATGACGTTGAAGTCAGCGATCAGCGTTTGCTTTTCGCCAATATTGTTGTAATGCACCAGGTGGTGCTGGATATATTCAGCTTGGGGAGAAGCGCTACTTTCAGCAGCCATATTAATCTCTACTTTAAATTCACTTGGCCCAAGAGCCCTTAAACATCATCAACACGATATAGCCCTTCAGCGTCGCGACTAAACTCACGAGTACCGCTACCCAATTCACCTGCTCACCACCTAAATGAGCGATCAGCCACAACAAACCAACTGCCGCACCGACCTTTAATATTTCACCTATCAAAAACACTTCGGGGCTTGCGCCGCCTGGGCGATAGGTTGCCACCCACAATCTCAACGCAAAGACAGCATTTGGCACTAAGTAAGCGGCCGAACCCGCCAACGATGACAGCGCCGCCGAAACCCCACCGAACGCAAAAAATATCAATGCGACAACCACACCAACCAAACTCTGCGCCACCACAGTCAGAATCAGATCGCGGCGTGCGCGAACGTCAATCTTCAGTCGGTCTGCATCTGTCAACTTGATGGCTTGACCTGCGGAATCTAGTTTCAAAACTACCCTCTCACAGCAAAGCCTGAGCATTGTATCGGCATTTACTCACCCATGCAAACCCTAATCCCCGAAAGTTCAAAGGGTAATTTGAAACAAATACAACATTATTTTGGGCTTCGCAATGCTTAGCGCCAGGATGGCTTAGCGATGCTTAAAATTAGGTTTGCGTTTTTCTACAAAAGCTGCCATTCCCTCTTTTTGATCTTCAGTCGCAAAGCAAGCATGAAACTGGCGACGCTCGAACAACACACCTTCGGTCAACGACGACTCGAAGGCACGATTCACTGACTCTTTGGCCATGATCACCATCGGCAAGGACATGCCACAAATCACGGTCGCAGCCTCAATCGCCTCATCCATCAGTTTGTCTGCGGCGACAACTCTCGATACCAATCCCGCACGCTCGGCCTCTACCGCATCCATCATGCGCGCGGTCAAAACCATATCCATCGCTTTGGATTTACCTACGGCGCGCGGCAGGCGCTGAGTACCGCCCGAGCCAGGGATTGCACCAATCTTGATCTCAGGTTGACCAAATTTTGCTGTGTCAGCAGCAATGATGAAGTCACACATCATGGCTAATTCACAGCCGCCACCCAAGGCATAACCAGCCACTGCTGCGATCACGGGCTTGCGAACACGGCGGATGGTTTCCCAGTTGCGGGTGATGTAATCGGTGCGATAGACGTCCATATAAGACCAGTCTTTCATCGCAGCAATATCGGCCCCGGCGGCGAACGCCTTTTCGCTGCCCGTGATGACGATACATCCCACCTCATCATTGGCATCAAAGGCAAGTAACGCGGCGCCGAGTTCGTTCATCAGCGCATCGTTCAGGGCATTGAGCGCTTTGGGCCGGTTTAAGGTCAACAGGCCGACGCGGCCACGAGTTTCGATCAGTATTAACGCTTCGCTCATGAGGAGATCCTGGAAAATGTGAAATAAGATAGCGGTATGAAAAGCAAACCCATACTTTATAGTTTAGAGCCTTTTGATTTAGCCGGGCACCGCTATCGTGTCACGCTCACGATTCCCACGCCCGATCCACGAGGCCAAATCTTGTCGCTGCCCGCCTGGATTCCGGGTAGCTATCTGATCCGAGACTTTGCACGTCAAGTCGAGGCTATTTCGGCTCGCTCGGGCAATCGCCGCTTGAGCTTGGTCAAGCTTGATAGCCATAGCTGGCGCGTAGAGCCTTGCGCAGGGCCTCTACACATTACGACCACCGTCTACGCGTGGGATCTTTCGGTACGCGGGGCGCATCTGGATGAAACGCACGGCTTTTTTAACGGCACAAGTGTCTACTTACGACCCCACGGATTTGAAGAGCAGCCTTGCCGAGTCACGCTCATTGCACCAGCCCTAGCAAATTGGCGAGTCTTCACAAGCCTGCCTCAAACTGTTCAACCGATCTCTAGCCCCAAAATAGCCAGAGATTACGCCAATGGCTTTGGCGTCTATGAAGCGCTTAATTACGATGACTTGCTTGATCACCCCGTCGAAATGGGCAGACCTCAAGTCGTTCGGTTTGACGCTTGCGGCGCACCTCACGAGATGGTGTTCACGGGCCTCATCCCCAACTTAGATCTCAAACGTATCGCGCGCGATGTCAAAGCAATTTGCGAAACACAGATTCGTTTTTTTGAACCCGATACCGCCCTAGCGCCATTTTTAGACACTGCGCTGAAGTACGTCTTTATGGCAATGGTCACGGGCGACAGCTACGGCGGCCTCGAGCACCGCGCCTCAACTGCCTTGATGGCTGCGCGCAAAGATCTGCCCACCCTCGGCAACAAAAAGGCGCCAGAGGGCTATCAAACCTTTTTGGGCTTAGTCAGTCACGAATATTTTCATACCTGGCATGTCAAGCGTATCAAACCAGCCGTCTTTGCGCCCTACGACCTAGCAAAAGAAACGCACACACGTCTGCTGTGGATTTTTGAAGGCTTCACGTCTTACTACGATGATTTGCTGCTGTTGCGCAGCGGCGTGATCAATGAGTCTGACTATTTGCGAACGCTCGGCAAGCAAATTAGCGGCGTACATGCAACGCCCGGACGGCACAAACAATCAGCGGCCGAGAGTTCGTTTGACGCTTGGTCACGCTATTACAAGCAAGACGAAAACTCTCCAAATGCCTTGGTGAGTTATTACACCAAAGGCTCTTTAATTGCGTTGGGCTTGGATCTAACGATTCGTGGAGCCACCAAGCAAAGATTTAGCTTAGATGATGTCATGCGACGGCTGTGGGAGCAGTATGGGCGGGATTTTTATCTTGGTGCGGCCCGCGGTTTAAAAGAGAAGGCTTTCGTCCGCTTGGTATTAGACTGCACTGGCATCGACATTTCAGAGCAAATCGCCAGGTGGGTCTATGGTCGCGAAGATGTCCCTTTGCGCGAACTGTTTGCTCAGCACCGCATTGATATGCACTGGAGCGCAATCAATCACTTGCCGACACTTGACGTTCGCACACGCAAACAAGGTGATCATGTCGTTCTGGCCACCGTGTTTGAACACGGCGCTGCCCATCAAGGTGGCCTCTCAGCGCACGACATACTCGTAGCCATTAATGGCGTACGCATTGATTCGGTGAACAATTCGTTAGAGAGTGTATTAGCCCGCCATGTATCGGGCGAGCGCGTCAAGGTCCATGTGTTTAGGCGAGATGAGTTGCGTGAGTTTTCGGTTAAGCTCGCAGCCCCCGCTCAAACACAATGCCAACTCAAACCTATGACAACCCCTTTATGAAGCGCCCCGACACAGATGACTTTGCCGCTCTTTTTACACAAGACGTGGCACTGTTAGATGTACGCGCCCCGCTTGAGTTTGAACAAGGGGCATTTCCGGGTGCGACCAATCTGCCGCTCATGAATGATCAAGAGCGCCATCAAGTTGGCCTGCGCTATAAACAGGTCAACCAAGAGGCTGCCATTGAACTCGGGCACGAGTTGGTATCAGGCGATATCAAAGCGACACGGGTAGCACAATGGAAGACTTTTGCGCAAACGCATCCCGAAGGCTACCTCTACTGCTTTCGAGGGGGGCTACGCTCTCGCATTTCACAAGCGTGGCTAGCTGAAGCTGGCATCGAATACCCGCGTATCGTGGGTGGCTACAAAGCCATGCGCACTTTTTTGCTCGAGTCACTCGCCAAACACATTGAGCTCTCTGATTTTGTGTTGGTTTCAGGCCTGACGGGCTCTGGCAAAACGGAGGTGATTCAGGCACTGAGTTCGACGGTTGATCTCGAAAAGCTTGCGCACCATCGCGGCTCGAGCTTTGGCAAACACGCGACAGATCAACCCGTACAAATTAACTTTGACAACAGCTTGGCGATTGCTCTGTTACGTTTGCACTCGCGAGGAAAGTCGCGCATTGCGCTCGAAGATGAATCTCGCCTGATTGGCCGCTGCGCGCTTCCGATTCGCTTGCGCGAAAAAATGCAAAGCAGTTCGGTTGTTTGGCTTGAAGAGCCGATGGAGATTCGCGTTGAGCGAATTTTGCACGACTACGTCGAAGATCTGGGTGCACAATTTGCAGCCAAACTTGGGGCCACGGCAGGTTTCGACGCTTTCTCGGCGCGCCTGCTTGAGAGCTTGCAAAACTTGATTAAACGACTAGGCGGCGAGCGTCACACCCGCCTCTCTACAGCCATGCAAGCGGCGTTAGGCGAACAACAGTCAAAGGGGACTCTTGACTTGCATCGCGAGTGGATTCGGCCTCTTCTCAGCGAGTATTACGATCCCATGTATGAACATCAACGCACAAGCAAACTGGCGCGCGTGATTTTTTCGGGCGATCGCGCGGCAGTCACCGAATATTTGCTTCACAAAGGGTTTTAAGATGAACGACGTCAGCGAAAAGCAGCGCATCGAGCACAATAAATTATCGAAACGCCTCATGCGAGAAACTGGGCGGGCGATCGGTGACTACAATATGATCGAAGCCGGTGATCGCGTCATGGTGTGTTTGTCGGGCGGAAAAGATTCGTACGCAATGCTCGATGTGTTACTGACACTACGCACCCGCGCGCCGATTGATTTTGACATCATCGCAGTGAATCTTGATCAAAAACAGCCTGGGTTTCCGGAAGATGTTTTGCCAAATTATCTGCGCGCACGCGACATCCCCTTTCATATCGAAAATCAAGATACCTACTCAATCGTTAAACGACTGATCCCTGAAGGGAAAACAACCTGTTCACTTTGCTCGCGCTTACGTCGCGGAATTTTGTATCGGGTTGCAGGCGAATTGGGCGCTACCAAAATTGCACTGGGTCATCATCGTGATGATATTTTAGGAACCTTCTTTTTAAACCTGTTTTATGGTGGCAAACTGAAGGCAATGCCGCCGAAACTCGTTTCAGACGACGGCAAGAACACAGTGATTCGGCCGCTCGCATACATTCAAGAAACAGATTTAATCGCTTATGCAGACTGGAAACAATTTCCAATCATTCCTTGCACGTTGTGCGGTTCGCAAGAAAACCTGAAACGTAAAGAAGTGAGCCGTATGCTCGCCGAATGGGATAAAAAGCACCCGTCGCGCGCGTGGAGTATTTTCAACGCGCTTGCAAACGTTGCGCCATCGCATTTGATGGATCGTAATCTATTCGATTTTGTCGGCCTCAAGCCAAATGGGCTTGCAGATCCCGAAGGGGATATGGCGTTTGACCCGCCGAGTTTCGAGGCGGTAGCCAAGTTACATGAGCAGAGTACTGAAGATGCTCGCGAGGCAAACCCCGCGAACCTAGGCATCAACCATCAAGTGATGCACTTTATTAAGCCGTCGGCAAACGCGTAATTTCAAAAACTGATTGAGTTCGTTTGACCAAACGCGCTCACGTCTTTGAAAAACACGGTGACCTATTTCACGCTTGACACACACTGACTTGCTCAGAATGGGCAGAAGTGATCGCCATTCTGAGGCTAAGTCAGTTTGACTGCCCGTCTTTTAAGACGGGGCACGTGAATTAGGCGGCAGCGCCAGCAGCCGTTAACACCTGCTTGAGCTCGCCACTTTGGTCCATCTCAGTCATGATGTCTGAGCCACCAATGAACTCACCCCCTACGTACAGCTGGGGAACGGTGGGCCATTGTGAAAATTCTTTGACACCGCTGCGCACAGCTTCGTCTTCAAGCACGTTGACTGTGACCAGTGTGGTGACGCCATTGCTTTTTAAGATTTGAATTGCCTTGCCTGAGAAGCCGCACTGCGGGGCTTGGGCTGTGCCCTTCATGAAAAGCACCACTGGGTTGTTGGTGACCGTGTCGCGGATAAAAGTTTGAACGTCGCTCATGCTGTCCCTCGTCAATAAAAGTGAATAGTTAATTATAAGGATCCTACAAAGATCCGCCCGTTATTCTGGGCAAACCCGCTAAATCTTGTTTTGTTTGGACTGCGTTAAAACCAGCCTTTAGTAGTAACTGTGCAACCTCTTCGCCTTGGTCGTAACCATGCTCAAGCCATAACCAGCCACCGTTGACTAGATGCTGCGGCGCGCCAACGATAATATGCCGCAACGCCGCCAAACCGTCTGCACCGTCCGTCAAGGCCCCAGCTGGCTCAAACCGAAGATCGCCTTGAGACAAGTGCGGGTCGTTAAGAGCAATATACGGCGGGTTTGAAACGATCACATCGAATCGCCCCTCTGGCGGTAGGGCTTCGTACCAACTTCCTAGCCAAAACTGAACGGATGCGCTCAGTTGTTGGGCATTCTTTTGTGCGATCGCCAGTGCGTTTTCGCTTAGATCTGTTGCAACAACTCGAGCGGTTGGGCACGCGAGTGCAACGCTTATCGCCACCGCGCCGCTGCCCGTACCCAAATCAAGTAAAGAGCAGCCTGCACCGTTGCCCGTGACCGGGCTTGGCAAACAACGCTTAGTACAGTCTTCCAAACTTTGCAGCGCCATTTCCACCAACAACTCGGTCTCTGGCCTTGGAATCAAAACGTCGGCCGAGACACTCAAGCGGTGTCCCATAAACTCTCGGTGCCCAACCAAATGCGCCATCGGCGTACCTTGGCGGCGACGTGCAGCCAGGGTCAAGAACTGCGCAGCCACTTCAGGCGCTAACGGGTCAGTGTCATGTGCAAGTAACCACTCGCGCGGCTTACTCAGCACCAACTCAAGCAACATTCGAGCCTCTAAGCGCGGCAGGCCACTGATTGCGGACAAAGATTGCGCCGTTTGCATCAGTGTTCATCACCTAAGGCCGCTAGCAACTCTGCCTGATGCTCGGCAATGAGTGCGCCCGTCACGTCGTTTAAATCGCCTTCCATAATTGAACCAAGCTTATACAAAGTCAGATTAATTCGATGATCGGTCAAGCGACCCTGCGGGAAGTTGTAGGTGCGGATCCGTTCAGACCGATCCCCCGAACCGACCAGACTTTTACGCTGAGCAGCCTCTTTGTCATGGCGCTCGCGCTGAACTTTGTCTTTTAGCCTTGCCGCCAACACCTGCATGGCTTTGTCTTTGTTGCGATGTTGCGAACGGTCGTCTTGACACTCAACCACCAAGCCCGTGGGCAAATGGGTAATTCGCACGGCAGAATCGGTTTTATTAATATGCTGCCCGCCTGCCCCACTCGCCCGAAACGTATCGATGCGCAACTCGCTGGGGTTGATCACGATGTCGGTGGCGGCGTCGGCTTCGGGCATCACGGCAACGGTGCAGGCAGAGGTATGAATGCGCCCCTGCGTCTCGGTTGCAGGCACCCGCTGCACGCGATGCGCACCCGACTCGAACTTAAGGCGCCCATAGACCCCGTCGCCATCCAAGCGCACAATGACCTCGCGATAGCCGCCCAACTCTGAGGGGCTTTCGGACATCAATTCAACTTTCCAGCCTTGTTGCTCGGCATAGCGGCTATACATTCTCAACAGATCGCCAGAAAACAAGGCGCTTTCATCACCACCCGTACCTGCACGAATTTCGAGAAACACACTGCGGCCATCGTCGGGATCGCGAGGCAACAGTTGTAATTGCAAATCAGCTTCGAGCTTTTCGATCCGTCCCTTGCAATCGTCGATCTCTTCAAGTGCCATCGCTTTCATTTCAGGGTCATCGAGCATCGCGCGTGCTCCCTCTAAATCAGCCTCAGCCGCCTCGAAAGCTTCAAAGGCCTTCACAACCGGCTCAAGCTCGGCGCGTTCGCGCGATAGCTTGCGATACTGATTCATATCGTTGGCGGCATCGGGCTCAGACAGAATCGCATCAAGGTCAACTAAGCGACGAGAGAGATGCTCTAAACGAGAGCGCATTGAAGATTTCATGAAGGTCTTTTTGGGGGAATAAACAACAAAGCCCAAAGGCTAAGGCTCACACAAGAAGGCTGACAGCGTAGCTAACGCCGATCAGAGCCCTTTGGGAAAATGCGCGGCAGCCACGCTAGCAACTGCTGACGCTCGGCCTCTTCACTTTGATTGAGCGAGGCTAAGGTGCCATGTAAGAACTTTTGCGTCAAACCATGCGCGAGTTGTTCAAGCACCGCTTCAGGCGAATCACCTTTTGCCAACATCTTGCGCGCGCGCTCAAGCTCTTGGGCTTGTACGGCTTGAGCCGTTTGCTGCAGGTCGCGAATAATAGGGACATTGGCTCTAACCTGCATCCAATGCATAAAATTCAACACGCGTTCGTCAATAATGGTTTCAGCCTGCACCACTGCGGCCAAGCGCGCTTCTGTACCACTTTGCACCACTGCACCCAAATCATCAACCGAGTACAGATACACATCATCAAGATGCGCAACTTCGGGTTCGATATCGCGCGGTACCGCCAGATCGACCATCACGATAGGCTTGCGTTTACGCTGACGCGTCGCCCGCTCGACCATTCCCAACCCCAAGATCGGCAACGTACTGGCCGTACAGGAAACCACCACATCAAATTCAGCCAAACGCTCGGGCAAATCAGCCAAACGCATCGTCGTGCCAGAAAACTGCTTGGCCAGTAAGTCAGCGCGCTCGATTGTGCGATTGGCCACAACGATAGATGACGGCTCGCGCGCGGCAAAATGGGTAGCGCAAAGCTCGATCATTTCGCCCGCGCCAATGAACAATACCTTCGAACTACGCAAATCGCCAAATACTCGCTCGGTGAGTCGAACGGCCGCGGCAGCAAGAGACACTGATTGCGTACCAATCGCCGTTGTTGAACGAACCTCTTTGGCCACTGAAAAGGTACGTTGAAATAATTGGTGCAGCAAGGTGCCCAAGGCACCGGCCTCGTCGGCTGCACGCACCGCGTCTTTCATCTGCCCCAAAATCTGAGGCTCACCCAACACCATCGAATCAAGCCCGCTTGCCACTCGAAAAGCATGCCGCACGGCATCGCCGCGATCGTGCACGTAAACGTGAGGCCTCAAATCGCCAGCATCAAGCTTGTTGTAGTCAGCCAGCCAATCGGGCAAGCGCTCTGCCACTTGGGGCTCAGCGGCACAATACAGCTCGGTGCGATTACAGGTTGAGAGAATAGCGGCTTCTTTAACAGCACCACCAAATGCTTCGCGCAGCGCATTTAACGCCGGACGCACCAAGACTTCAGGCAACGAAACGCGCTCGCGCACCGAAACCGGCGCAGAGACGTGGTTTAACCCTAAAGCGAGTACGTTGACGGACATGGATTGCGGTAACGATTAAAAGATAGATGACAGACGGCAAGCTTGACGCTGAAACATCCGCGCGTTTGCACTTGCAACGGTTGATTTGACACTAGCAACCGAAACAATCTTGAAAGGAAACGTTCAGAATAGCCCTCATAAAGATTCCATTATAAAGCCGGATCTCGCTTCGTATCTCGTAGAAAGGCGAGAAAACCCTTTTTGGTGTATCATTTCGCCCTTCAGATGGCCTGGTAGCTCAGTCGGTAGAGCAGAGGATTGAAAATCCTTGTGTCGGTGGTTCGATTCCGCCCCGGGCCACCATCTGAAACTGAAAAAACCCCTGCGTTCGCGCTGGGGTTTTTGCTTTTGGGGGTTTATTTTTATACCGAGCACATGGTTTACATATTGGCGACGCCCTTTAACGCGGATGAAACCTGCAGCGTCCGGTTACTGGACGCTCGTAGACTCTGTTGTTGAACAGTCACGTAACACGACGGTTGAGTAAATACAGCAACGAAGAACACAATGCTTATTCAAGAAGTTGTCGCTATCAAGCCCCAATTGCTACAGACGCCAGCACAGGCACGGATCGCTGTATTCTGATGTTACGCCCATTGCCGCGCATGGACGACCTGTTTAGGGCGTGACCGACAAGCGGCTGCGAAGTGTGGGAGAAGTACGGCAATATATTTTGTGCCTATTATTTATTGGCGTCAGTACAAATGAATTGAAGAATT
>JARXAG010000084.1 GCA_029866055.1 Burkholderiaceae bacterium | reverse complement strand
ATGAATCCCGCAGGGTTTTTATATGCAGGTTACGCGTTAAGAGACTGCCTGCGGGCAGTTAGCTTTCCGTACATTGAAGTGCACATCACCAATATTGAAAAACGCGGCATGCACTCGGTGTTAGCTGAGGCAAGTGTTGGTGTGATCGCAGGCTTTGGTTTGCATTCGTATTTTTTAGGGCTTGAGGCAATGCTCACACTCCACCGCTGCACCAGTGAATCACTTCAGGTCCGCTGAAGTTCTGTTGAACGCGTCGCTGGGCTTCATCGCAGTCCATACACTTACCAACGCCTACGCGTACGATCGTGTTATTGGCTGGTTTTAATTCGTAAAACTCTTCGCTCGAACCACCGTTTGGGTAACGTGTAGTAATTTTGACTTTGGCGACGGGTGAGGTCGCGATCATGGCGTATTGTGTAGGCGGTTGAAACGTTCTATTGATTTGCTGCGCAACAGCCGGATCATTTTTGAAAGAGTGCTGTCCACCGATACGTTGCACAATCTGTGTCTTTTGAGACTCAAAACGCTTAAAGACCGCAGCCATTTTCGCTTGCGCCAGCACCGCGCTGCATGACTGCCCGCCGCGATCTTGTCCGATGACCCAATAGCCACCCTGTCTAAACAAAAAATCCAACCCTACAGCGTTTTCACTACCGCTTGCCGTATTTGCGCTTGTCTGCCCCTGATTCAAATAGCCCCCCAAAATTTTGACTCGATCAGCAGTGCGCGCATTCGCGCAGTCTTGCGCCTGAATCGCTGCACGTATGCCCTCTTCTCCAGCCTTTTTACAATCCATCTTCGTTTTTAGCCAAGCGCGTTGCTCAGTACGCAATTGCGTCTTTTTCTCTTCTGGCCAGGTCGACATCAACTGCTTGTACTGCGCATTGAGCGTCTTATCTAAGATCGCGTAGTTTGCATCGAGACAGTCAAGAAAGGCTGGGCCGTCTGCCATCGAAAACTTCGAACAGTCTTGAAGCGCTTGAGCATGCGCGGGCGCAGACAGGACAATCAAAGAAAAGACAGCAATACCTAACAGTTTCAATTGTTTGATCATGATCTTATGCATAGAAATTAGGCGCCTATTTATATCATTCAAAAATTGGCAATTAACGGTGTCATGGCAGTTTATTACACAACCGTTATATTCGCCTTAAGGCTCCCCCCTCTAGACTTATCACGCTTTATCTACTAAAAAAGTAGACTTTACGTTCAACGCAATCACTTGGTCGCAACATGTCACAAGAAAAAGGTTTAGCCGGCGGCTCTTTAGGGACCCTTGAGTCTGCCGTCATGGGGGTAGCCGGCTCGGCCCCTGCTTTTAGCGTCGCCGTCACCACCGCGGTCATCGTCGCCTCGGTTGGCGTCCTGTCAGTGGGCAGCGTGCTGTACTGCGGCTTGATCATGTTTGGTATTTTGTTTGCCTTTATGAATCTAAACAAAATGACCTCGCATGCGGGCGCAACCTACGCCTGGGTGGGTGCGGTGTTTGGGCCTCGTTGGGGTTTCTTTGCAGGTTGGGGCCTGTTGGTGGCCTCGGTCATTTTTATGGTGTCGGCAACAATCCCTGCGGCCACCTCAACGCTAAAGATCCTCTCAGTCATGGGTTGGGTTGACGAGGCAACCATTGAAAGCACAACGTGGGTGACCTGTGTGTCAGCCATGTGGCTCACGCTTGTGACGATTATTGTCAGCAAGGGCATCAAACACGCTAGTTATGCACAATTGATTTTGACAGTGATCGAATCAGTTATTGTGCTTGCACTGATCATTGGTGCGTTTGTCGAATACGGCTCTAAGCCCGCTCATCCTCCGTCTTTTGCCTGGGTATCGCCTTTTTCGTTCAGTGCAGAGACCTTTGCCACGGGTGCCTTAACGGCCATCTTCTTTTATTGGGGTTGGGATGTCACCATGAACTTGGGCGAAGAAACCAAAGGTGGTACGCCTGCCCCCTCGAGCAAAGGTGCTTTTTGGTCGATGGTGAATTTAATGCTTTTTTATATCATCATCGTGATCGTCGTACTCATTGTGTTAACCGATGAAGAAATCGCGCAGGCCAATACCAACGTTCTTTACGCCGTGGCTGACAAACTATTTCCACAGCCTTGGAGCTATCTTGCCGTTCTGTCTACCGTCTTATCGACCATCGGCACAATCGAAACTCAAATCCTGCAGTTCAGCCGCACGCTATTTGCCATGTCTCGCGACAAAGTCTTGCACCCGCGCTTCAGCAAAATCCACCCAGAATGGCAAACGCCGTGGGTCGCCACGCTGACAATTTGGTTCTTGGGCGTCACCTTACTGTTCGGGTCGTCTTACTTGCCCTCTGTCAAAGACATTCTCGATAAGTCGATCTCTGCGATTGGTTTTCAAATTTGCTTTTACATGAGCCTAGCGGGCTTCGCCTGCGCCTGGTATTACCGCGCAATGCTCACGGGTTCATTCATGAGCGCGTTGACACACATTTGGTGGCCGCTATTTAGCGCAACGTTTATGGTGTTCATTGCCATCTTAAGTGCCTTCTCGTTTGATCCGCTGACCAATCTGATCGGCATAGGTGGCCTGTTACTAGGTTTTATCCCAATGCTTCTGAATCAGCGCTCGGTTAACAAACTACAATCTTAAGATAACAGTCAGTTACGGAGACAAAAAAGTGATCCAATTCAAACAAAGATTTCAAACACTCGCCCTAGCGGCTACAGCCTTAGGTATCTCTTTCTGCGCAATCGCCCCGGCAATCGCTCAAACCAGTGAGTTTCCAAATAAGACAATCAAAATCGTGATTGGGTTCACTCCCGGCGGCGCAACCGACACCGTTGGTCGGCAAATCGCGATCTCCTTCAGCAAGATACTTGGCCAATCGGTCATTGTTGAAAACAAACCCGGTGCAAACGGCAACTTAGCGACTGACGCGGTTCGTCGCTCGCCCCCCGACGGCTACACTCTGTTTTACACCTCGATCGGGCATGTCACCAATCCTCTCATTTATCCGGATGCTAAATACGATCCCATCAAAGACTTCACGCCCATTGGTCAAATTTTAGCGGGGCCTAATATATTGGTGGTACCTGCCAACTCTAAATTTAAAACAGTTAAAGACTTAATCGATTACGCTCGCGCGAACCCCGGAAAAGTCAACTGGGCGTCTTCAGGAATTGGCTCGTCTCTGCATTTGTCTGGCTTACTTTTTATGCAGCTATCAGGGGTGGATATGGTTCACATCCCCTACAAAGGGGCCGGCAGCCTAATGCCCCACCTTTTAGCTGGCACAGTCGACTTAGCGTTTCCAAATCTACCCACGGGCGCCAAACTCGTCGACCAAGGCCTACTCCAAGCCCTTGGCGTGACCACCAAGACGCGCTCAAGTGCTGCACCCAACATCCCTAGCATTGCTGAGGCGGGTATACCTGGCTACGACATGTCAACCTGGTATGGCTTGGTCGGACCGGCAAATATGCCGGCGGCTGTACTGCAGCTCTTAAGCAAAGCGGCCGTGGAAACCGTGAACGAACCTGAATTCAAAGAACGCCTCATTGCACAAGGTTTTGACCCTAAAGGATCGTCACCCGAAGAGTTCAGCGCCTTCATACAAGCCGAATCAGTCAGGTGGGGCGCGATCTTGAAAGAGATGAAAGTCAAAATCGAATAAAGCCTTCGGGCCTACGCGAGGCAAGGTTTCATACTTGATGAAACCTTGCGTTCGCCGATTTTGGCAAACCTAAAAAATTTGGCGTCTAAGGTGGCGCCTATTTTTTTGGACGACCAGCTTGAATTTTGTTCAAGCCCTTTTGCAAGGTCGCAATTTTTGTCACAGATAAACCGGCGAGTTGAACGACCGCAATTCTAAGCAGTTCGCTTTTCTTGATCTCAATGCCAGCTTGGAGGCAGGCTTTTTTGACAAGACTCAGCACCTGATATTCAGACTGCGGCATGGTAAAGCTATCACGCACCAAAACGTCTTTTTTAACTTTAACCTTGCCAGCTGTAGCAACGGATTCTGTTGCCTTAGGCTTTGCAGTCGATTTCGCTTTGACCTGCGCCTTAACTTTCACCGTAGGCACAGCTTTACCTTGCTGGTTCGCAAGCTTGGCGTTTGTCACAACTGCAGCGTCAGCCTTCGCTTTTTTGGCGAATACCGCGGTTTTTTTAACCACAGCTTTTTTAACCGCGGTTGTCTTAAGGGCGGTTTTCTTAGTAGCTACCGCTGTTGACACGCGTGCTTTTTTCTCGGGCGCAGCGGCGACTTCAGTTGGCGCCTGAGCGTTTTGTTCGGCTGATTTCATGTCGGACCTCTTCAGATTAAAAGACATAAGGATAATTGTGCAAACAGTATAAACGATTAATTATAAATAGTATAAATCATTTATATATTTAAAAGAATAGTCAACATATGCCAGTCTTGCATTCGCGTCGTTGCCGTAAACGCGATGCCCGATCAACATCACAGACAGTGTGGGCTCTTTCATTGCTCAAAATTTCGCGATTAAAATGAATGACATTTTTGTAATGATGTTTTGGCCAGCGCGGGTGATCCCAGCAAAGGTCATCGCATGACAACGACTTAGGCTCGGAATGAAAAAGATGTCTTGGAGTTCGTGGTTATTTATACTATTGCTTTCTGCTACGCATGTCAGTGCGGCGACCTTTAGCTTTGTCGCACTTGGTGATCTGCCCTACGGATCAGATGAAACTGCCGGCGTTAAATATCGCCAACTGATCACCCAAATCAATGCCTTGAACCCTGAGTTTTCAATTCATGTTGGCGATTTCAAAGCAGGCAGCGCGCATTGCTCTGACGAAGAGTTTGAACGTCAGCGCAAACACTTTGATTTATTCAAAGGCGCACTGATCTACACGCCTGGCGACAACGACTGGACAGACTGTGGACGCAAAAGTAACGGCAGCTATGATCCTCTTGAGCGACTCGAAAAACTTAGGGGGCAATTTTTTAAACCCGACAGCTCATTGGGTCAAGCACCCCTGCCCCTTGTCACACAAGGCAAGGTAATGCCTACCTATTCGACCTTTGTTGAAAATCAACGGTGGCAATTTTCCAATACGCTATTTACGACTGTGCACATTGTAGGTAGCGACAACCGCTTTGCGCCAAACAACGCTGAGGCTGAAAAAGAATTACTGGCACGCGACCAGGCCAATATCGCCTGGATGAAAGAAACATTTCGCCTCGCAGCGAATCAAAAACTACAGACTCTCGTTTTTGCTTTTCAAGCGGATGTGATTCGAGGAATGTCGCGCTCGGGCACTTGGGCCGAAAAGACGGGGTTTCATGCCTCAATTGAAAAAACCTTGCTACCTCTTGCTAAAGAGTTTCAAGGTTCTATCTTGATTGTGCATGGCGATAGTCATAATTTCGAATTCGATCAAACATTTATGCTTGAGTCGCAAGTCTTAAAAAACGTCTATCGTCTTGAAGTGCCCGGTGCAAAAACAACTGGCGCGGTGAGTGTCACGATTCACGAAGGCAATTCAACGCCTTTTTCAGTCAAAAAAATCATCGTGCCTTGATACGCCCTGCTATCTATTGATCTGCTTGAAGGTAAGCTCTATTGCCAACGCTGCGATGATGGACCTTGCAAGACTTTCAATATTACCGCGCCGTTGTCGCACCTCGTGCGCGCGGTGTGGTGGGTGTAAACGCCGTGTTTTCAGCGGCGGCATTCTCAATTACCACGGCATCTTCTGCCAGCAACAATCGCTCTGCAACGAGTGCGCGCGTGGCCGCGCGTATCTTGGTCAGATACTCGTTGATACCACCCGGATACCGCATATCAAGTGTGACACGTGTATCGTCTGGCTTGCGGTCTGCAGTCGTTTGGGCAAACGGCCTGTAGGTACCACTCTGACGACATACCATCACTGTCAGTGGTGCATTCATATAACCATGGCTCGCAATTGGTACCGCAACATCGGGCAGCACAACGCCACTCATGGCATTACCGTCGATATCGCGCTTAGGCACCAGCACTATCGTACCTGCAAGAAAGTTCGGTGCTTGAAACACCTCAGGGTCGTTTAAACGCGCTTCAAGGTCGAACAGGCGACTGGCCGGCGGTGTCTTACCTTGCACCCACTCGTCTAGCGCAACCAGCTGTGCCCGCACGGCTGGTGCCCAGTCGATTTGGCCAGGTGCTTCGGTGCACTCTGGATTTTTATCGCGACCATTAATATGCGGCGAGCCAGAGATATCGAACATGCGAACATTCTCAGGCATAGGCAAATCGGCGATACCCTTGGCGCCGGTGCGCGTGAGCGCCGCGCGCCCACCCAAATAATCGTTATAGGCGTGGTTCACCACGACGCGTGGAAGCTTACGATACTTTGTTTGCGCAAGCTTCATCAAATCGCCGTAGGTGAAGGGCTCTTCGTGAACACCACGTAGTTCGGGTTCACTGTGGCCTGGCGTTTGCCATGCGACTGAGCCGGGCCCTGGCCCTGCGGCAAGCAGCGGCAACTGCCCAGCCCCAGCCTGTGTGATGTGCAACCCGTCAAACACCGTCTTGTCGTCAAGCTGATTAAACCCATTAAGCAAAAAGCTTTTCAAGAAACGGCCCGTTTGCGAGTAGCCCACTGCATAAGTACGCTCGATAGCACCAGCAAGTGGGTTGCCCGTGCGCGCGTCACGCAAAAACAACGTAATGTCGCGCACTGCAGCAAACCCGACACCTTCGGCATAGAGCTTGCCGCCCTTGTCGTCAGAAAAAATCGGAAACACCGGCCCTTCGCCCTGCTCCCAATGCACAACGGCCACCGACCAGCCTCGGTTCTGCAGAAACCCGTTACCCTGATCGAGTGAGCCAATTGCAAGCGGCCGAGCACGAGGGCTGTTGTACAGCCCGTGGGTAATAGGGCGACCACGATTAGGCACGTCAACCAGCAGGTTGCCATTGCCGCTTCGCGGCGATTCAGGAATGATCAAGGTCACGGGCGTACGATACTCAACGAGCCCACGCGCGTTGCGCGGCGCCTTATCTAGCCCAGGGATTGGCTCTGCTGGCGACAACTCACCTGAAACCTCTGCTTCGATACGCAGATACTTGCCGACAGCAAAATCGCCATAGGGCAGAGTCGATTTAATTGCAAACTCCGTGATCGCGGCAGCGGCAACAAGAGGAAGCGAGAGCGTCATCTTCCAGGCGCTTTGCAGTCTGAGTTTCCAAAACGCTGTACACACAAGTCGCGCGTACAGCTACGCATCACGGCATCGCGAGGATCAGCGTTCGTATCAATCACCTCAAGTGACTGATAGGTGCGGTACTCGCTACGCATCTCA
>JARXAG010000164.1 GCA_029866055.1 Burkholderiaceae bacterium | reverse complement strand
CAGCTTGTCAGCTACAAAATTCATGTAGCGCAAAATTTCGGCCTGTTGAGGATAGCGCTCTGACCATTCCCACTCTTGCACGAGCTCTTGCGAAAAATAATACATATAGGTATGGCTTTCAGAGTCGCAACGCGCTCCTGGATAGCGATTCCAGTACCAAGTGCCGCCCACGCCCGCACCGCGTTCGATGACTTTGGCGTTGAGCCCAAGTTTGTCGCGCAGGCTGTGCAGCTGGTACATGCCCGCAAAGCCCGAGCCAACAATAATGGCGTCAACTTTTTGGATGGTTGCTGATGTGTTCATGGCTTGTCTATTTTGGTTTTGTGAGAGCCTTAAAATACCACAAGCGTCGCGGCAGTGGTAGATGCCACGATTTTAAATCGCAAAAGCTACGCTACCAAAGTCTAAAACCCGTCTTTAACCAATACAATCACCTCGACCTCAACGGTCATTGCGTTTGGGAGTGAGCCCATGCCAACCGCTGAGCGGGCATGTTTACCGCGCTCACCCAGCACCTCGATCAGCACATCTGAACAGCCGTTAATCACTTGGGGCTGCTCGCCAAAGTCGGGTTCGGCGTTGACCATGCCCAACACTTTGACGACGGCTTCAACATGATCGAGTGAACCAACTGCTGCGCGTATTGTGGATAAAAGTTGCAATCCGACGCGCCGCGCATCGGCGTAGCCGCGTTCGACTGAGCAGTCGCGACCTAAGCGCCCGACGCTGATGTTGCCAGCGTCATCGCGCGGCCCTTGGCCTGAGAGATAAAGCAATTGCCCGGCCCTGCGCCAGGGCACATAACTTGCGACGGGCACAGGGGGCGTGGGCAATTGCAGCCCCAGTTCTTTGAGTTTGGCTTCTGCTGACATATTGATTTTAACCACCACCATAAAGATATTTAGGGAGAAACAGCGCCATGCCGGGCCATGCGTACATGATTGCCATGCAAATAATCACGATAAACATATAAGGCATCATGCCTGCAAAAATCTGATTCAACGTGACATGCGGGGGCGCAACCCCTTTGAGATAGAACGCTGACATCGCGACTGGCGGTGACAAGAATGCGGCTTGTAAGTTTACAAAGACCAGTGTGCCCCAAAGGATCGGATCGATATTAAAGTGCGACAGCATGGGCAAAAAGATTGGCACAAAAATCACAATGATTTCGGTCCACTCAAGCGGCCAACCGAGAACAAAGATCAAGGCCTGCGAGAGCAGCATAAATTGCAACGGCGATAGGTTCATCCCTAACACCCAGCTCTCGATGATCTGTTGGCCACCCAAAATCGCAAACACTGCTGAAAACAAGGCCGAGCCAACAAATAACCAGCAGACCATTGAGGTCGTTTTTGTGGTCAAGAATACGGCTTGCTTCATGCGTTCAAAGGTAAACGACCCCGAGGACCAGGCTAGCAAGAACGCCCCCGCCGCACCGATAGCCGCTGATTCAGTTGCCGTCGTGATACCCAGCAAAATCACTGCAAGCACCACGACTGTCAAAATACCCAAAGGCATCACTGACTCGACGAGAAGCTTGAGAATTTCAAATTGCTCGTCTCTCAACTTGCGGTAATAGTTAATTAGCAGCAATAGGGTCAAAAAGCTCGTGATCCCAAAATACCAGTAGAAACTGTTCGAAGGGGGCGAGTAAACATCTGGTTTTTGGCTATCAGCGTTATCGGGATCCGCATCCAACGCTATCAGCCCACCACCACTGTTGCTTGAAGAGCGCGAGCTTGAAGTGGTTTCAGCACCGATTTCGACCAACGTTTCTTCTTGCGGCTTGGCTGGGGCTAAGGTGGTGGGGCCAGGCAACGGCTTAGAAAGGGCAAGTACGGCTTGCGCTTCATCGAACTGGGCCTTGGGATGTATGACGACATACCACCAAGTGCCAGCGATCAGCGCGACCGTCATGACTAACGGGAAGAGCGCTGAAATCAAATTTTTGATAATGCGGCCGTAGGTAATACGCGTACCTTCAGGGGCGTTCAATAACGGGCTGGGTGCAAAGGCTGCTTTGATTGTTGCCACCACAAAGTTCGTTGAATAGTGGTCGCGCAAAAAAGCTACCGAGGCAGGGATCGGTACCTTCAGCATTTCAGGAGGCAGCTTAGGCGCAATTTTTGGGTCAATCAGTGCCCAGCCAACCACGTAGACTAAGTACAGTAGCGCCAGAAAAAACCCAGGCAGCATTGCTGCAGCGTAGAGTTTCACGACCGATTGGCCTGCGACTGCGGCGTAAACAATAATCATCACAGAGGGCGGGATCAAAATCCCAAGCGTGCCGCCGGCAGTAATCACGCCGCTGGCCAGACGGATATCGTAGCCAGCGTTGAGCATCGGCTTAAGCGCAATCACGCCCATCAGTACCACGACTGCACCCACTAGGCCACTAGCAATGCCCCAGAACGTGCAAATCACCAAGGTCGCAACCGCTAGCGAGGCTGGCATACCCCGAAACGCGAGCTGCACGCTATGAAACATTTTGTCGACTAGGGCGCCCCGTTCCATGACGTAGCCCATCAGCACAAAGAGTGGGATTGATAACAACGTGTCGTTCGTCATCCCCCCATACGTGCGCTGAACCATGAGCGTGAAAATTTTATTGTTTGTCCAAACGTCGCTTGGGTCGTAAAAGGCAAAAAAACCAAAGGCCATGCCTAAACCCATCAGGGTAAAGGCAGTGGGAAAGCCCAACATAATCACCACAACGATCAGACACAGCATCAAGAGGCCAAGATACGGGTCGCTCATGACTTTTCTCCTTTCAGGCCACCAATACGCTGATGGGCCATTTCATCAATCGTCTTGGCACTCGCAATGGCCATATTCTTTGATTCTTCGTCAACATAGGTTGACGCTTGCAGTTGCTGCTCAACCACATCAATCTCTTCGGCGTCTTTTAAGCGCGCTGGCCATTCGCCGGTATTGAGGCAAACCACGCAGCGAATCATTTCGATAAAGCCTTGCAGAAGCAAGAAACCACCGGCGATCGGAATCAAAGACTTAAAGTGGTAGACGGGCGGCCCGTTTGCGATTTGCGTTGTGTGCTCGCCAATCCGCCATGAGTCAGCCGCAAAGGTGTAACCGGCGTAGCACAGCGCTGTGACACCGGGGAGAAAGAAAACAATGTACAAAATCAAATCAAAAGTGGCTTGCGTGCGCGGCTTCATTGAGCCGTATAAAAAATCGCCACGGACATGGCCATTTTGGGCAAGCGTGTACGCACCCGACAACATAATGACGGCACCATACGACATCACGGATAGTTCACCGATCCACGCTGAGGGGGCATTGAGTACGTAGCGTCTAAACACATCAATACATACCATCACCATCAACAGGATGATTAACCACCCAGAGCCCTTTCCAACAAACGTACTGATCTGATCGACGACGAGCATCAGTTTTTTAAAATCTTTTTTTGAATCCATGGTCTGCTTTGGCTCTACTATTTAACGGCAAAAAATAATCCGGATAGATCACTATCCGGATTATGGTTTAACACCGATTTTGCTTAAGACTTCTTGGGTGCAAAGTAATGGTCGTAGGCCATTTTGTAATCAACGTTGGTGAAGTTCTGCCACCGACCTGCACGGCGAGCAAATTCGCGTTGTGATTCAAGCACCGTTTTGAAGTCAGCATTTTCAGCTGATTTTTTGGCGATGATGACATCCCACGCTTTGAGCTGGTCTTCAAGAATCGACTTAGGAGTCTGGTAGAAACGTACCTTGTCTTCGGTTTGCAGTTTCACGAAGTCAGCTGAGTAACGATCAACGGCTTTCCAAGACATCTCGGCAGAAGCCGCTTCAGTTGCCACCCCAATAATTGCTCTCAATTCAGCGGGCAAGGCATCGAATTTCTTTTTGTTAAATAGAATTTCGAATTGTTCGGCGCTTTGATGAAAACTTTGCAACATGCAGACTTTTGACACGTCAGCAAAACCTAAGGTGCGATCAGACGAAGCGTTATTAAATTCGGCTGCGTCGAGAACGCCGCGATCCATTGCTGGAACGATATCTGCACCAGGCAGCGCCTGAACCGATGCGCCTAGGGCATTAAAGATTTCAATCGACAGACCAACAGTGCGGAACTTAAGGCCTTTAAAGTCTTCGCTCTTGGTGATTGGCTTTTTGAACCAGCCAAGTGGCTGAGTTGGCATTGGGCCGTAAACATACGACACAACATCCATCTTTAAGTTTGCATAGATTTTTTCAAGCAACTGTTTGCCGCCGCCGTATTGATGCCAAGCGATCAGCATATTTGGATCCATACCAAAGGCAGGACCTGAACCCCAAAGCGCCAAGGCTGGGCTCTTGCCATACCAGTAGGCCAAGACACCATGGCCGCCGTCAAGCGTGCCGCTTGAAACTGCGTCGAGCAAATTGAAGGCGCCCACGACAGAGCCGCTTGGCAGTACGTCGATTTTGAGACGTCCGCCAGACATCGAATTCACTTTGTTTGCATAGTCGAGCGCGTACTCGTGAAAAATATCTTTCGCAGGCCAGGTTGACTGGAAGCGAAAATTCACGGTCTGGGCATTTGACACCATGGGGAAACCCAAGGTAGCCACGCCTGCACCGGCTGCGGTGGCGCCGGTTAGAAATTTACGGCGAGCTTTTACCGCATTAACTGCTGGCTTGATTGCACTCATGAAGGTCTCCTCACTGGAATAAATGAACCGATGACATTTAAAAATATGACCGCAAAGTATAGTTCTCTACGCCGTCGAATGACCTAGGGTTATTCCCTAACATCAGAAAGTTTAGAGGTGTGGTTTTGTCAGGTTGGCGTAATGTTCGAGGTGTCACAAAGCGTCCAAAATACGGCATTTCAAGCGCCCCAAGTAACACTTCGCTTGAACTGACTCCATGACCCTTTCAGCGAGCATTGGGGTTAGGTTTGAGTTCACCAAAGGCTCGGGTTGCGGCTGCCGCTTGAACAATCACTGCGGCATCGTCTTGCAAGAGAAAACCACTTTCAAGCAGGTTGAGCGCAGCTCCTCGAATGCGATTGACGTAATCATCGCGATTTTTATAACGCTCGGCGACTGATAGCCTCAAGTCATTGGTCGCAGCGCGTTGGTTCGCATCCTTTGCGAAAGGTATGTAAGAGCCCATCAAGCTGCAGCGTGT
>JARXAG010000114.1 GCA_029866055.1 Burkholderiaceae bacterium | reverse complement strand
CAGATGCCAGCAATTCCCATTGGTTCGCCATCGGCCCGTGAGACCTCTGCTGCGACAGCCTTGCCTGAGCGCCAATCTGGCTCAAAGACGGATATTGCCGGAATAATGCAGCGTTGACCCTTTTTCCAGGCATCGCGAAAGGTCGGCTTTTCAGCGATGGTTTCACTGCGTGCATTGAAAGTGCCTTTAACCTTGCCATCTTTAGACCAATGCGGAATCAAGCCCCAGTGGCCGGTCAGTGCCTCGCGCGCGGGGACAGCGTCGTCGCCGACCTCAGCGTGCGGATGAGAGCGGATGAAGAGCCCTTCGTAACCTGGCCACATATCAGGCTTGCCGAGATGCTCGAGCGGGCCTAGCTCAAACGCTTGGCGTAATTGGTTGACTTGGGTAACGGGCTTGTAGTGACTGCACATGGGTGGGATCTTTCCCGTCGCTTGTGTATCCTGCTGCTTTTGCTGTGGCGAGGATTTATCGTGGCCGACGCCGATACAAGATTGTCGCGATCATTTCTTGTACGGTTGTGTCATGCTGATTCACAATATTGCGCTTAAAGGTAATGGTCCCTCGGTCAGGTTTGCTTGATTCTTTTTTTTCAATGACCGTTGATTTCATCCGAATGGTATCGCCGTGTTTAACTGGCGCAAGCAGGCGCCATTTATCGATCTGTACTAAGGCCAGCAGCGTACCGTCGTTAATGCCGCTTGCATATTGCAAGCCACCGGCAACACCATAAATCAACGGGCCATGCGCAATGGGTTCGCCAAATTGTGTCGTTTTGCAGTATTCAAAGTTGGTGTGCACCTCATTAAAATCGCCTGACAAACAAGCAAAATTAACGATGTCTGTGCTGGTGATCGTGCGCGCGGGCGTCACAAACTCTGCACCGACTTCAAAGTCTTCAAAATAACGGCCCCTGACTGCTGGTGTTGCGGTTGTCATGTGAATCTTCCTTGATTAGTACGAACCCATAAAATCTTTCTTGCCGATTTCGACGCCATTATGTCGAAGCAAGTTGTACGCAGTTGTGACATGAAAGAAAAATTGCGGCATGCCGTATTTCAAGGCGTAATCTTCGACCGATAGTTTTTTCTCTTTCGGGGTACCGGGGCGTAACACAATCTCTTTGACGGCGCTGCCCTCTAATTGAGCGGCGGTGAAGCCATCGATCAGCCCTAGGGTTTTTGCAATACGTTGCTGTAGTTCAGCAAAGCTCTGTTCAGTATCTTCGTAGGCCGCGACTTCAACGCCCGCGATACGTGAAGGCACGCTTTTTGCAAAATCACAGGCAATTTGAACTTGGCGAACAAGCGCAAGCATGTCGGGAAACAAACGCGATTGCAACAACGTAGTCGAATCGAATTTTCGCTGTTCGGCATACTGCTCGCCTTTTTTGAGCACGTCGCTCAGTGCCAGGAGCATCTGCTTTAAAACAGGAACGGTAGCGGTGTAGATAGAAACAGACATAGGATTCCGATATGTTAGGGGTGAGTGAAGAGAGTAACTGAGAGATTGCTAACGTCCGCCAGCAACGTCTAGTATTGTTGTGGTGACATAGCTCGCCTCGTCTGAAACAAGCCAGATAATGCCCTGCGCGACTTCAAGCGCTGTGCCGCCTCGTTTCATTGGCACAAGGTGCTCAAGCTCACGCACGCGGTTCGGGATTCCGCCCGAGGCATGAATTTCTGTGTCAATGAGGCCTGGCCGCACAGAGTTCACCCGAATCCCTTCGTTTGCGACTTCTTTTCCTAGGCCGAGTGTAAACGTGTCGACGGCGCCTTTAGCCGATGCGTAATCCACATATTGCGCTGGGGCGCCGATCCGCGCCGCAGCGCTGGATACGTTGACGATGGCACCGCCTTTTCCGCCGTGGCGTGTGCTCATGCGCTTGATGGCCTCACGGCTGCAAAGAAAGGTACCTAAGACGGTGATGTTGAACATGCGTTGCCAGCGTGTGACACTGATCTCGTCGACCCGTGCCGTGACATCCACGATCCCAGCATTATTGACTAAGGCGCTCAGGGGCCCTAATTCGGCGTCCACCTTTTTAAACATGGCCTGCACCTGCGCTTCGTCGGCGACATCAGCCTGCACGGCGATTGCTGTTCCGCCCTGAGCACGAATTTGAGCCACAATGCTTTCAGCGGCTTGCGCGTTGCTTGCATAGTTAACGGCGACGGCATAGCCTTTTGTTGCGGCAAGTAGGGCGGTGGCAGCACCAATACCACGGCTGGCACCGGTAATGAGTATGACGGGCTTCATGCGGTTTGCTCCTAGATTAAGAGTGAGCTTAAGTGGGTTCTTGACGGGTTAAATATTTTTCATCCGATAGGGCAAGCAACCAAGCCATCGTCATCGCATAAAAGCCGATCGTGCGAATGCTTCGCATCATGAGTTCTGTCCAGCCAAAGACAAAAAAGCCCAGGCATAGCGCTAAGCCCATCGCTGCCGCGACCCTTGCAGGTTGCGGTACCTGCGACCTCAGACGTCGCGTAAAGATCCAGATTGGCGCGATATAGATCAGTAAGAGAGCCGTTAACCCTAACACTCCATGGCTGGCCATGCTGAAGAGCATGTCATTATGCGGTTCACCAAATCCTTGTTTGTAAACAAAATCTGACACAATGCCCTGACGCCAATAGATCTCTAGCTTGGCGCCAATTACTGTTATGGGGCCATTGCCAAACAGGGGGTTGTCTTTGAACATCAGCCAAGAGGCGTGCCAACGTTGTAAGCGACCGCACTCAGATGAAATTGCTAAGGGATTTGTTAAACACTCAGCCGTTTGGGTGACCATCTCGTACATGCGATGCCTAAGAATCGGTCTCGAGGC
Source organism: Burkholderiaceae bacterium (assembly GCA_029866055.1). GTDB lineage: Bacteria > Pseudomonadota > Gammaproteobacteria > Burkholderiales > Burkholderiaceae_B > Zwartia. Next base: position 2,938 of record JARXAG010000114.1, on the reverse strand, counting down.
TGAGACAGCACCTGAAACCAAAACTGCGACTAACACCGGCATCAATAGTTTGCGCAGACTGGTTTTACCTGTTACCAGTACCCAACCGATCACGATAAAAAATGGTACGACCAGCCATCCGCCTCGCGTCTGGGTGGTGATAAAGCCCAGCAGACCAACCGCCATGGTCAAGACCTTAAAGGCAATTTCCGTCTTACGAAAGCGCGTCAACCGCCAGCCAATCGAAAACGTGGCTAGCGCGGCCATCATCAGTAGCAAATTACCGTAAGACACTGCGTTGTGTTGAGGCACCTCAAGCGGCCGCCGAAAAGTCGGTAACGCGTACCATAGGGCATACCCCGTGGCAGCCCAGGTCGCAAGGACCAAGCCCCAGGTTGCTTGACGCAACCATTGCGGAATGAGAGACAAGCAGGCGCCTAAGATCAGAAAAGTGCCCACACTTAAGCGCAGCGCGCGCTCGATTTCGTTGTCGATTCTGATGGTGCCTCGCGTCGCAGCGATCGTAATGACGACTAACGATACAAACAGCGCTGCAGCTAAGCCACGATAGTCTTTCCAGTCGCTCAATACGGACTGAAAGCCGCCGGCCCTTGATACACAAACAATTGCGCTAATGGCCGCCAAAATATAAAAAACCGTGCTCGCGCGGGCAAAATCCGTCAGCAGGGTGATGGGCATGGCTGCAATCAACACCGTGACTAAAAACGAGCCAAGGCGTTGTTGAGCACTGCAAAGAGGGCGCGCGACCAAACGAGTACCTAAGTGTAAAAATTTACCGTTGGATCATACACGTTCTTGTGTGTGGTTTTGAGTCCGTGCCAACGTGGTAATTTTTACCGTGGAGCCTGATTCCTGTACCCATAGGCGCCCTTTAGCCTAAGGGTAATTAGGTAGTGACAGTCAAGGTAGAATAGGTCAGTATTTCGTCAGTTATTTGTCAGTTACCTTTCAGTTATCTGTCAGTTAATTGTCAGTTGGCTGCCAGGTGTTGCCGTCGCACAGGTGTTTTTGTGCGTCGCACCATAAAACAGACGGCTCTGTGCCTTAAGACTCACCAGCTAATAGATAGAACTCGCCCGCAGAACTGAATCAATGAAAATATTGTTTACAAACTTTCATCCAGGCATCGGGGGCGGGCACGTTACTTATATTATGAGCTTATTGCTTGGCCTGAAAGCGACTCATAATCTTTTTGTGGCCTGCCCGGCGACCAGTCGCCTTTTCAAGCGTGCGTCCGCAATTGCAGATGTTCAGACAATTGATATGTCTTTTACGACGCGCCCATCTTCTTGGTTTTCGGCGCGTGCGGCGTTACGTGCACTGATCTCGAAAGAAAATTTTGACGTGATACACGTCAACGGCTCGTCTGATCACAAGCAGGTGATGCTCGCGCTGGTCGGCTTGAGATGTTCGCCACGCGTGATTTATACGAAACATAATGATCGCGGGGTGACGAGTTTTGGACATCATTTGCGGGCGCGTTTTTCGACTGACCATGTGATTGCTGTGAGCGACTATGTCAAAGGGATGTTGTTGAACTCGCCCTATAAGAGACGGGCGATATCAACGATCAGACACGGCATTGACACTCAATACTTCTCGCCGGTTAGTCAGATCGAGAAGACGCGGTTACGCGCCCAGTTTTTTGAACCAGAGGTTCAAGATAAGATCATTCTAGGAAGTTCCAGCGGAACACATGAGGCGAAAGGTTGGCTGGATTTAGTGCACGCGCTGTCACTGCTTGAGCCTGAGCAGCGAAAACATTTTCACGTTGCAGTGATTGGCGATCAGCCTGACGAACTCCTGCGCGCCCGGGCAACCGCTTATGGCGTGTGTTCTCATTTGAGTTTTTTGGGCTTGATTGAAGACGTTCGTACTGTGTTGGCGGCGTGCGATTTGGGCTTTGTGTTGTCGTATCACGAGGCTTTATCGTTTGCCTGTCGAGAGAAGATGGCGCTGGGGTTGCCGGTTCTGGTCACGCAGGCGGGTGGCTTACCCGAAAACGTTTTTCACGATCGCGAGGGCTGGATTGTTCCGGTGCGCAGTCCTGAGTCGATCAAGGCTGTTTTGTTGAATATCTTGGCTAACCCAGCTCGACTGAGTGTGGTGGGTGCGCAGGCACGTGCGCGAGCTGAGCGTGATTTCAATTTGAATGACTTTATTCGTGCAACGATGGCGGTTTATCAGGCGTAACGACCTGCTTCGCGCCTGCTAATCGGTGTATCTCAAAGTACCGTGATCGCGCTGTGATTAACGTGCGCAATCTCAATGCGTTTCACGCATAGAGCAACTAAGCTCGTACAATCTCCCAAAAGGGAGTGCAAAAACATAATGAAAGGAAATGGCTCGACCTCGCATCTCTCTGCCGAGGCCTTTAACTTGGCGACGGGTCTCGAAATTTCGCACTTGGCCTATAAAGGCAGTAGCCCTGCGGTGACAGATTTGCTTGCGGGGCGCGTACAAGTGATGTTCGATACGGTATTGAGTGCCTCTGATGTCTGATACTCCAACGTTGGACGAGAGTGGTATTTCGGGTTTTGACATGGCCACGTGGCTGGGTCTAGTGGCCCTTGCAGGCTTACCAAGTCTGATCACTCAAGCGCTTGCCCTCAAGCTAGATGCTTTCACTAAAGACCCAGATATCCGAAAGCAGTTAGATGCGCTTGGGCTCTTGGTAGATGGTTCAGGCCCAGCTGCCTTCAGTGCCTTCATTGATAAAGAATCAGCGCGCATGGATAAGCTGATTAAAAAGGCGGGCATACGGTTCGAATGATCGAAACGTTCACGAAGAGATTCGGCTGCACTCGGGCAGCCAAGTCCTTCAAAAGTGCCAGGATAGTTGTGGCAATCAAGCCGCCAGCGCTTTCAAAGGTTCTGCGATGGGTGTGCGAATCAAATAATCAAACGCAGAGAGTGAGGCTTTAGCACCTTCGCCCAT
>JARXAG010000209.1 GCA_029866055.1 Burkholderiaceae bacterium | reverse complement strand
GCCGCGTGCGCGCTCTTCAGGCGCAGCGTCAATCTGTGCGTAGCCTTTAGCTTCGCCACCAAACTTTTGCGACAACACTGTTGTGATTGCCGCTGTCAGTGTAGTTTTACCGTGGTCAACGTGCCCAATGGTGCCAACGTTGACGTGTGGTTTGGTTCGTTCGAATTTACCTTTTGCCATGATTTTCCTCTGATTACTTGCCGCGGGCCGCGATAATTTCTTCGGCCACGTTTTTGGGTGCTTCGGAGTAGTGCTTGAATTCCATCGTGTAGGTTGCGCGACCTTGGGTCAATGACCGCAGGTTTGTGGCGTAACCAAACATCTCAGCGAGCGGAACTTCGGCTTTAATAACTTTGCCACCGCCAACCATGTCGTCCATCCCTTGCAACATGCCGCGACGTGACGACAGATCGCCCATCACTGTACCGGCATAGTCTTCGGGTGTTTCAACTTCGACGGCCATCATTGGCTCTAGCAATACGGGGCTTGCTTTACGCATCCCGTCTTTGAAGGCCATTGATGCTGCCATACGGAAGGCGTTTTCGTTTGAGTCAACGTCATGGTATGAACCAAAGAACAACGTTGCTTTCACGTCAACAACTGGGTAGCCGGCCAAAATTCCGGAAGGCAAGGTTTCTTGAATTCCCTTGTCAACTGCTGGAATGTATTCGCGTGGAACCACGCCGCCTTTAATGGCGTCGACGAATTCATAGCCGCCGCCTGGTGGAAGAGGTTCGATCTTCAGAACCACGTGGCCATATTGACCGCGCCCGCCCGACTGCTTCACAAACTTACCTTCAATCTCTTCGCAAACTTTACGAATTGTTTCGCGGTAAGCAACTTGTGGTTTGCCAACGTTTGCTTCGACGTTGAACTCACGCTTCATGCGATCGACAATAATCTCGAGGTGGAGCTCGCCCATCCCTGAAATAATTGTCTGGCCTGATTCTTCATCTGTGCGCACACGGAATGAAGGATCTTCTTGTGCCAAGCGCGACAACGCCATACCCATTCTTTCTTGGTCTGCTTTTGTCTTTGGCTCAACAGCTTGCGAAATCACAGGCTCTGGGAACACCATACGCTCGAGCATGATGTGTGCGTCGATATCGCATAAGGTTTCGCCAGTGGTCACGTCTTTTAAACCGACCACTGCAGCGATATCACCAGCGACCACTTCTTTGATTTCTTCGCGGTTGTTAGCATGCATCTGCAAAATACGACCGATACGCTCTTTTTTGCCCTTGATTGGGTTATAGATGGTATCGCCCGACTTCAAGACACCTGAGTAAACGCGTACGAAAGTCAATTGACCAACGTAAGGGTCTGTCATCAGTTTAAATGCAAGTGCTGAAAACTTTTCAGTGTCATCTGCTTTACGGCTAGTGGGCGAACCATCGTCGAGTTCGCCTGTGACGGGAGGAATATCAACCGGTGAAGGGAGAAACTCGATCACAGCGTCAAGCATGCGCTGAACGCCTTTGTTTTTGAAGGCGGTGCCACACAGCATTGGCTGGATTTCGCAAGCGATCGTACGCGTGCGAATACCGAACAGAATTTCTTCTTCGCTAAGGGTGCCACCCTCAAGGTACTTGTCCATCAACTCTTCTGACGCTTCAGCGGCTGATTCAACAAGTTTTTCGCGCCACTCTTCGGCCTCGGCCAGCAAGTCAGCAGGAATATCCATGTAGTCGAACTTGATACCTTGGCTCGCTTCATCCCAGATAATCGCTTTCATCTTCACGAGATCAATGACACCGGTGAATTTTTCTTCGGCACCAATTGGGATCACGATAGGAACTGGATTCGCCCGCAGACGTGTTTTGAGTTGGTCGTAAACTTTAAAAAAGTTTGCACCCGTGCGGTCCATTTTGTTCACAAACGACAAGCGGGGCACTTTGTACTTGTTGGCTTGACGCCATACGGTTTCTGACTGAGGCTGAACACCACCCACAGCGCAATAAACCATGCAAGCGCCATCTAGCACGCGCATTGAGCGCTCAACTTCAATGGTGAAGTCAACGTGGCCCGGAGTGTCGATCACATTGATGCGATGCTCGGGGTAGTTATTGGCCATGCCTTTCCAGAAGGCCGTGGTCGCAGCGGACGTAATCGTAATGCCGCGCTCTTGCTCTTGTTCCATCCAGTCCATGGTGGCTGCGCCATCATGCACTTCGCCAATCTTGTGATTGACACCTGTGTAAAACAAGATTCGTTCGGTCGTGGTGGTTTTCCCTGCGTCGATATGGGCAGAGATACCGATGTTGCGGTAGCGCTCGATCGGAGTTTTACGAGACATGGTTGATCCTTAATTTACCAACGGAAATGACTGAAAGCTTTGTTAGCCTCGGCCATTTTGTGTGTATCTTCACGTTTTTTCATGGCAGCGCCGCGACCCTCAGAGGCATCGAGCAGTTCACCGGCAAGACGGAGATCCATAGATTTTTCACCGCGTTTTTTGGCGGCTTCGCGCAACCAGCGCATTGCCAACGCCAAACGACGCACTGGGCGCACTTCAACCGGCACTTGGTAGTTTGCACCACCGACGCGACGGCTTTTGACTTCGACGACTGGTTTGATATTGTTAATCGCCAAGTTGAAAACTTCGATAGGCTCTTTGCCTGTCTTGGTTTGTACCTGGGTTAATGCACCATAGACAATACGCTCAGCCACGGCTTTTTTACCGGAGAGCATGACTACGTTCATGAATTTAGCGAGTTCGACGCTGCCGAATTTTGGATCGGGCAGAATGTCACGTTTGGGGACTTCGCGACGACGGGGCATATCAATTTCCTTTGTGTCATTTCAGTTGAACCGTGGCCTTCAAACTGTTGGCTACGGTCACGACTTACCAAAAGATAAGTCACTTACATTGCCGCAGCATGACCATCATGCTTTGGCTGCACATACAGCACGAAGCTGTTGCATTGCGTGTACTGGAACTACTAACAACAAGCACTGCTAAACGAATTTCGCTAAACAAGCGCTTCTGAACAAGCTGCACTTGGAAAGCAACATTTAGCCAGCAAATTACTTGGCTTGTTTTGGACGCTTAGCACCGTACTTAGAGCGTGATTGCTTGCGATCTTTCACGCCTTGCAAGTCAAGCGAACCGCGTACGATGTGATAACGCACACCTGGCAAGTCTTTTACACGACCGCCGCGCACGAGCACGACTGAGTGTTCTTGCAAATTGTGGCCTTCACCACCGATGTACGAAATGATCTCGAATCCATTGGTCAGACGCACTTTGGCGACTTTACGCAGGGCCGAGTTTGGCTTTTTTGGTGTCGTGGTGTACACGCGAGTGCACACACCGCGTCGCTGAGGGCAGTTTTCGAGCGCAGGGCTCTTGCTCTTGCTAACGCTGACTTCGCGCGGTTTACGCACGAGTTGGCTAATGGTTGGCATAACCTTTAATTCCCTTTTATCGCTGGTACTTACGTTTTGGCATCTGTTGGCCTCACGTGTTTTCAGCATTCCCGTTCCTGGGCAGCTTGGCGCGAGCCCACCATCAAACGGAAATCCGTAAAAGAGCGGGTCTTGCCTAATCAAACCAGGGTCCATCAACAAGCCCAGAGCTGTTGAGTCCCAAAAATTACGGTAAGCCTTATAGCTTAGCGTAAATCCCTACAAAGTGTCAACCGGCTTAAGGTGAATTTTTTATGACTCACCTTAAGACTGTCTTAACTTTTATGACCAATCTTTACCGCCAACCCCGGCAAAATGCGCCGGGCCAGGCAACAACACGTCAAACCTATTCTTCAGTAGCCTCTGGTACTTCAGCAGTAACAGGGGCATCCTCAAATGGGTTTGCCTGCTGACGGGCGGCTTCGCGTTCTGCCGCTTCGAAAGCTTCTTTCTCTTTACGCGCCACGTGGTAGGCCATTCCGGTACCAGCTGGAATCAAACGACCCACAATGACGTTTTCTTTCAAGCCGCGCAACTCATCGCGCTTGCCCATAATGGCAGCCTCGGTAAGAACACGGGTGGTTTCCTGGAAGGACGCCGCTGAAATAAACGAATCTGTCGACAACGAGGCTTTTGTAATACCAAGCAGAATGTTGTCGTACGTTGCTGGCCGCTTACCGGCTGCTTCCATACGATCGTTTTCATTCAGTAACTCGGCACGCTCAACCTGTTCGCCAGTAATGAAGGACGTGTCACCTGCGTCAACGATATTGATTCGACGCAACATCTGGCGAACGATCACCTCGATGTGTTTGTCGTTAATCTTCACGCCTTGCAAGCGATAGACGTCCTGCACTTCATCAACAACGTAGGTTGCCAAACGCTCGATGCCTTGCAGACGCAAAATATCGTGTGGATCAGCTGGACCATCAACAATCATCTCGCCTTTGTTGACAACCTGGCCGTCATGCACCAACACCTGCTTCTCTTTCGGGATCAAGAACTCATTGGCTTCGCCGTCAAGGTCGGTAATGACCAGACGTTGCTTGCCTTTGGTATCTTTACCAAACGACACAGTGCCGGTGATGTCAGCCAACATGCCAGCATCTTTCGGTGAACGCGCTTCGAACAGTTCTGCAACCCGTGGCAAACCACCGGTAATGTCGCGAGTCTTTTGCGATTCTTGTGGAATACGCGCCAAGACTTCACCGACTTGAACTTGCTGACCGTCGCGCACAGTAATCAGTGCGCCAACCGGGAAGGAGATGTTCACTGAGTGATCAGTACCAGCGATCTTGACTTCTTCGCCAGTTTCGCCAATCAGCTTGATCTGTGGGCGCATGGCAACTTTGCCACCACGCGTTTTAGGCGTAATCACGACCAGCGTTGAGAGGCCGGTTACATCATCCACCTGCTTGGCAACCGTACCGCCTTCTTCAATATTTTCGAAGCGCACAGCACCTGCGTACTCAGACACAATCGGACGAGTCAGAGGATCCCAAGTTGCCAGGCGCGCGCCGGCTTTCAGTACATCGCCATCTTGAACCTGCAGCGTTGCACCGTATGGCACTTTGTGACGCTCGCGCTCACGATCGTTATCGCCGTAAATGACCAACTCGCCCGAGCGCGAAATCGCAACGCGCTCTTTCTTGGGGTTGGTGACATAGCGCATCGTGCTGGCAAAACGCACCACACCATTTGACTTGGTTTCGACACCGCTGGCCATCGCCGAGCGCGATGCTGCACCACCAATGTGGAAGGTGCGCATTGTCAACTGCGTACCTGGCTCACCGATTGACTGCGCAGCAATCACACCGACTGCTTCGCCAACGTTGACCAGATAGCCGCGACCCAGGTCACGGCCATAGCAATGCGCGCACAGACCGTGGCGTGTTTCGCAAGTCAGGGGTGTACGAACACGCACTTCGTCGACGCCGAGTTTGTCGATATAGTCAACGAGGTCTTCATCAAGCAAGGTGCCTTGATGAATAGCTGTTTCTTGCGTGTCGGGGTTCACAATATCTACAGCCGCAACGCGACCCAAGATACGCTCGCGCAAAGGTTCGATGACTTCACCGCCCTCAACCAACGCTTTCATTGTGTAGCCAGCGGTGGTTCCGCAATCGCTGATGGTGATGACCAAGTCTTGCGTCACATCAACCAAGCGACGTGTCAGGTAACCAGAGTTTGCGGTCTTCAGTGCCGTATCAGCCAAGCCTTTACGAGCGCCGTGGGTTGAAATGAAGTACTGAAGCACGTTCAGGCCTTCGCGGAAGTTAGCCGTAATCGGTGTTTCGATGATCGAGCCATCAGGCTTAGCCATCAGACCGCGCATCCCAGCCAACTGACGAATCTGTGCTGCTGAACCACGCGCACCTGAGTCGGCCATCATATAGATCGAGTTGAAAGATTCTTGACGAACCTTATCGCCATGGCGATCAACAACAGGCTCGGTTGCAAGCTGTTCCATCATGGCTTTACCCACTTTGTCACCAGCCTTGCCCCAGATATCCACCACGTTGTTGTAACGCTCTTGTGACGTCACTAGACCTGACGAGTATTGCTTGTCAATCTCTTTGACTTCGCGGGTTGCTTCGGCAAGAATTTCGACCTTAGCGGCAGGGATCAACATATCACCCATCGCAATCGAAATACCACCACGCGTTGCTAAGCGGAAACCAGCCTGCATCAGCTTGTCAGCAAAAATCACGGTGTCACGCAAACCGCAACGACGGAACGATTGGTTGATCAGGCGTGAAATTTCTTTCTTTTTTAACGCACGGTTCAATACCGAGAAAGGCAGGCCGCGTGGCAGGATTTCAGACAACATGGCACGACCAACCGTGGTCTCTACGCGCTGAACACCTTCACTCCACTCGCCTTTTCCTTCACGCGTCCACTCAGGCAAGCGCACAGTAATGCGGGTTTGCAAAGTGACTTCGCGATTGTCGTATGCGCGATGCACCTCGGCCACATCAGCCAAGAACATGCCTTCGCCCTTGCCGTTCGTGCGCTCGCGCGTTGCGTAATAAAGTCCCAACACAATATCTTGTGAAGGAACAATTGACGGTTCGCCGTTTGCTGGAAACAACACGTTGTTCGAAGCGAGCATTAACGTGCGGGCTTCAACCTGTGCCTCGAGCGACAGTGGCACGTGAACGGCCATCTGGTCGCCGTCAAAGTCGGCGTTAAACGCGGCGCAAACCAACGGATGCAGCTGGATGGCTTTGCCTTCGATTAGGATCGGCTCAAAGGCCTGGATACCCAAGCGGTGCAGCGTTGGTGCACGGTTTAACATCACAGGATGTTCGCGGATCACGTCTTCGAGAATATCCCAGACAACCGGCTCTTGGCTTTCAACAAGCTTTTTAGCCGCCTTGATGGTGGTGGCCAGACCCATCAACTCTAAACGGTTGAAAATGAATGGCTTAAACAACTCAAGCGCCATCAGTTTGGGCAAGCCGCACTGGTGGAGTTTGAGCGTTGGGCCCACCACGATGACCGAGCGGCCAGAGTAGTCGACGCGCTTACCAAGCAAGTTTTGACGGAAACGACCGCTCTTGCCTTTAATCATGTCAGCAAGCGACTTCAGTTGACGCTTGTTTGCGCCAGTCATTGCTTTACCGCGACGACCGTTATCGAGCAACGAGTCAACAGACTCTTGGAGCATGCGCTTTTCGTTACGCAGAATAATCTCTGGCGCTTTGAGTTCAAGCAGGCGCTTCAGACGATTGTTGCGGTTGATAACGCGGCGATACAGATCGTTCAGATCCGAGGTCGCGAAACGGCCACCATCTAGCGGTACCAACGGACGCAAGTCTGGTGGTAACACGGGCAGCACTTCCATGACCATCCACTCTGCTTTGATGCCAGATTTCTGGAAGCCTTCAAGCACTTTTAAGCGCTTTGAAATCTTCTTGATCTTGGCTTCTGACGAAGTGGCAATCAGTTCGGCACGTAGCGTTTCAACTTCGCGGTCGATATCAATCGTACGCAAGAGTTCGCGAACAGCTTCGGCGCCCATCAAGGCACGGAAGTCATCGCCATACTCTTCTGTTTTGGCGATGAAATCGTCGTCAGACATGATTTGACCGCGCTTGAGCGGAGTCATGCCGGCTTCAATCACGCACCATGCTTCAAAGTACAACACGCGTTCGATATCACGCAAGGTCATATCGAGCACCATCCCTAAACGGGAAGGCAAGCTCTTTAAGAACCAAATGTGTGCAACTGGGCTGGCAAGCTCAATGTGGCCCATGCGTTCGCGACGCACTTTAGCCACGGTGACTTCGACGCCGCACTTTTCGCAGATCACACCGCGGTGTTTCAGGCGTTTGTACTTGCCGCACAAGCACTCATAATCTTTGATAGGGCCAAAGATTTTTGAACAAAACAGACCATCGCGCTCGGGTTTAAACGTGCGGTAGTTGATGGTCTCGGGTTTACGCACTTCACCATAAGACCACGAGCGGATCTTTTCTGGGGAAGCGATGCCGATCTTAATGGCATCGAACTGTTCGTCTTGCGAAACCTGTTTAAAAAGGTCGAGTAGCGCTTTCATTATTTACGCTCCAGATCCATGTCAAGTGCCAAGGAACGAATTTCCTTGACGAGCACATTAAACGACTCAGGCATGCCTGCGTCGATCGTGTGATCACCCTTGACAATGTTTTCGTATACCTTGGTACGGCCCACGATGTCATCGGATTTCACCGTCAACATCTCTTGTAACGTGTACGACGCGCCGTATGCTTCAAGTGCCCAGACTTCCATCTCACCAAAACGCTGGCCACCAAACTGGGCTTTACCACCCAATGGCTGCTGCGTGACCAACGAGTATGGTCCAGTTGAGCGTGCATGCATCTTATCGTCGACCAAGTGGTGCAACTTGAGATAATGCATAAAACCAACTGTGACTGGGCGCTCAAACTGCTCGCCAGTACGACCGTCGTAGAGCCACGCTTGTGTGCGTGAGTCTGTCAGACCCATGCGTTTAGCAACGTCTTCTGGGTAGGCAAGTTCAAGCATGTCGGTGATCTCTTGCTCGGTAGCACCGTCAAATACCGGCGTTGCAAAGGGCACGCCGTTTTTGAGGTTCTGCGCAAGCTCGATCACTTCGTCATCATTGAGCTCTTCGATACGGGCACCTGTGCCAGTTCCGTTGTACACCTGATCAAGGTAAGCACGAAGTTTTTTGACTTCAATTTTTTGTTGATCACGCAACATATCACCGATGCGATTTCCGAGGCCCTTAGCTGCCCACCCTAGGTGGACTTCAAGCACCTGACCCACGTTCATGCGCGATGGCACGCCCAAGGGATTCAACACGATGTCGGCGGGTGTACCGTCGGCCATGTGCGGCATATCTTCAACTGGCGTAATACGTGAAACGACACCTTTGTTACCGTGACGACCCGCCATCTTGTCACCAGGCTGCAAGCGACGTTTGACGGCAAGATAGACCTTAATCATTTTGAGCACGCCAGGTGGCAGTTCATCGCCTTGGGTCAGTTTCTTACGTTTTTCTTCGAAGGCTAGGTCAAATTGATGACGCTTTTGTTCGAGAGATTCTTTCGCTTGCTCAAGCACCACTGCATGACTTTCGTCGGCGAGACGAATGTCAAACCATTGCCAACGATCGAGGTCAACCAAATACTCTTTGGTTAAGACTGCGCCTTTGGCAAGTTTGCGTGGGCCACCGTTGACAATCTTTTTAACTAGCATCTTCTCGATACGGTCAAAAGTGTCATTCTCAACAATACGCAACTGATCATTCAGATCTTGGCGATAGCGACGCAACTCATCATCAATGATGGCTTGTGCGCGCTTGTCGCGTACGATCCCTTCGCGAGTAAACACCTGCACGTCGATGACCGTGCCGACCATGCCTGAGGGCACGCGCAGCGAAGTATCTTTTACGTCAGACGCCTTTTCACCAAAAATTGCACGAAGCAATTTTTCTTCAGGGGTCAGTTGTGTTTCGCCTTTAGGCGTCACTTTACCCACCAGAACGTCATCGGCACGAACTTCTGCGCCAATGTGCACAATGCCCGACTCATCGAGTCGGTTCAATTGTGTCTCAGCCAAATTGCTGATGTCGCGGGTAATTTCTTCGGGGCCTAGCTTCGTATCGCGTGCAACGACTGTTAGCTCTTCGATATGAATCGAGGTGTAACGGTCATCCGCTACAACTTTTTCAGAGATCAAAATCGAGTCTTCGAAGTTGTAACCGTTCCAGGGCATAAAGGCGATGAGCATGTTTTGACCAAGGGCCAATTCGCCCAAGTCAGTTGATGCACCATCGGCCAACACGTCGCCGGCCGCAACCATATCGCCACGGCGCACAATTGGGCGCTGGTTGATATTGGTGTTTTGATTTGAGCGTGTGTATTTAATCAGGTTGTAAATATCAACACCGACTTCGCCCGCAACGTTTTCGTTGTCGTTGACTCGAATCACAATACGGTCTGCATCGACGTGATCGACAATGCCGCCACGTAACGCCTGAACTGTTGTACCTGAGTCAACGGCAACTGTGCGTTCGATACCCGTACCAACCACTGATTTTTCTGGTCGCAAACATGGAACAGCTTGACGCTGCATGTTGGCACCCATCAATGCGCGGTTAGCGTCATCGTGCTCTAAGAACGGAATTAACGAGGCAGCAACCGACACAATTTGCGAAGGCGCCACGTCCATGTAATGCACATTGACCGGAGCAGTCAGCAAAGTTTCGCCAGCTTGGCGACAAGCAACCAGATCGTCGGTGAAACGACCCGTTTCGCTCAACTCGGCGTTAGCCTGAGCAATAATGTAATCACCCTCTGCAATCGCTGAAAGGTATTCGATCTGGTCAGTCACGCTGCTATCGACAACTTTACGATAAGGCGTTTCAAGAAAACCATACTCGTTTAAACGAGCATAGAGTGCCATCGAATTAATCAGACCGATGTTCGGGCCCTCAGGAGTCTCGATTGGACACACCCGACCATAATGGGTTGGGTGCACGTCACGGACTTCGAAGCCTGCACGTTCACGTGTCAAACCGCCGGGTCCTAAGGCTGAAACACGACGCTTGTGCGTAATTTCAGACAAGGGGTTGGTTTGATCCATAAACTGCGATAACTGGCTTGAACCAAAGAATTCTTTGATCGCTGCCGAAATCGGCTTTGAGTTAATCAAGTCGTGTGGCATCAGGTTTTCTGTTTCAGCCTGACCCAAGCGCTCTTTGACGGCGCGCTCGACTCGTACCAACCCTGCACGGAACTGATTCTCGGCCAACTCGCCGACACACCGCACGCGGCGATTACCTAAGTGATCAATATCGTCAATCTGGCCGCGACCGTTGCGCAGCTCGACGAGGATTTGAATCGCCTTCAGGATGTCGTCGTTTGTCAGCGTCATGGCGCCAGTGATGTCATCACCGCGGCCAAGTCGGCTGTTCACTTTCATACGACCGACACGCGACAGATCGTAGGTGTCTTCGCTGTAGAACAAACGCTGAAAGAGTGCTTCGACTGCATCTTCAGTTGGCGGCTCGCCTGGGCGCATCATGCGATAGATTGCAACACGCGCGGCCATTTGGTCGGCGGTCTCGTCTGTGCGCAATGTTTGCGAAATATAAGGACCGCAATCCAAATCATTGGTATAAAGCGTCTGGATATTTGTGACGCCAGCAATGCGTAACGCACTCAACACGCCTTCAGTGATCTCATCGTTAGCCGACGCGATCAGCTCACCGGTATCAGCATCAACGATGTTAGTCGCCAGCACTCGCCCAATCAGAAAGTCTTCGGGTACAGAAATACGCTCGATCTTGGCAGCTGCGATATCACGCAAGTGCTTGGCGTTCACGCGCTTGTCTTTTTCAACAAGCACTTTGCCGCTGCGATCTTTGATATCAAAGCGTGCCATCTCGCCTTTCCAACGATCGCCGATAAACTCCATCATGGCGCCTTCGTTTTGTAGTTCGAACTGGTCGAACACGAAGAACTGCGACAGGATCGCCTCGATCGACAGACCGATTGCTTTGAGCAAGATCGTGACGGGCATTTTGCGCCGACGGTCGACCCTGAAAAACAAAACATCTTTTGGATCAAACTCGAAGTCAAGCCACGAGCCGCGGTAAGGAATCACACGGGCCGAAAACAGCAACTTGCCTGAGCTGTGCGTCTTGCCACGATCATGTTCAAAAAACACGCCTGGCGAACGATGCAACTGAGACACAATAACGCGCTCAGTACCGTTGATGACAAAAGAGCCGGTGCTAGTCATGAGCGGAATTTCGCCCATGTAGACTTCTTGCTCTTTGACTTCTTTAACGGTCGGTTTAGAGATTTCACGATCTAGCAGCACGAGGCGCACTTTAGCGCGCAACGGCGATGCATAAGTCAGACCACGAAGCTGACATTCTTTCACGTCAAACACGGGTTCGCCTAAGCCGTAACTAACGAACTCGAGTCGCGCCATATGGTTATGGCTGACGATCGGGAAAATTGAACTAAAGGCCGCTTGCAACCCTTGCTCTTTACGCGTTGAGGGGGTGACCTCAGCTTGCAAAAAGGTTAGGTATGATTGAAGCTGTGTCGCAAGCAGAAAAGGAACGTCTTGAACGTCCTCACGCTTTGCGAAGCTTTTGCGGATGCGCTTTTTTTCGGTAAACGAGTAAGGCATGAGCACTCCGACTCGAGGTTACAAAGGGCCGTCAACCACGGCCCGGGGTAAAACAAAGATAATTCTGGTACTACAAACGACTTCAGAAAACCCGACTATTCGTCGAACTGCCATGTTTGTAGATGGCAACCCCGAGTGCTAGAGGGGTTTTCTGAAGACGCGAATGCCCGGGAAGGCAATAACACTCTCCCGGGCGACTAGCGAAAAGGCTTACTTCAACTCGGCCTTAGCGCCGGCTTCTTCAAGCTTCTTCTTGGCAGCTTCAGCGTCAGCCTTAGCAATGCCTTCTTTCACTGGCTTTGGTGCGCCATCAACCAGATCTTTAGCTTCTTTCAAGCCAAGACCGGTAATTTCGCGAACAGCTTTAATGACGCTCACTTTGTTTGCGCCAATTTCTGTCAGGTGAACAGTGAACTCTGTCTGCTCTTCAGCGGCAGCTGCAGCACCACCAGCAGCGGGTGCAGCAACTGCAACAGCAGCAGCAGCAGCAGACACGCCAAACTTCTCTTCCATTTCTTTGATCAACTCTGACAACTCAAGCACAGTCATGCTAGAAATTGCGTCGAGGATTTCAGCTTTAGTAGCCATTTGTAGAACTCCAGATTAAATAAAGTTTGCCAGGGATTGGTATCGCTTGTCGTTCAATGAAGTTTCAACACGCCGATTACGCGGCTTGCTTTTGGTCGCGCACAGCGGCTAAGCCACGTACGAACTTGGTTGGAACTTCGTTGAGAGTACGAACAAATTGCGCGATCGGCGCCTGCATGGTTCCAAGCAGTTTTGATAACAACTCGTCGCGTGACGGCATCGTGGCCAAGGCCTTAACACCATTGACATCAAGGATGCTGTTGGGCAGAGCCCCAGCTTTGATGGCTAGCTTCTCGTTAGTTTTCGCAAATTCTGAAAGAACTTTTGCAGCAGCAACTGGATCAGTACTGATCGCATAGATCAGGGGACCAACCAGCTTTGTTGATAACGCCTCGAAAGGTGTACCAACAATTGCTTTGCGTGCCAGCGAGTTTTTTAAGACTCGCAAATACACGCCCGACGCACGCGCATTTTTGCGCAGTACGGTGACAGAGGCGACGTCCAGACCACGGTACTCGGCGACCACAATCGACTGTGCCGTTGCGACTTGCGTCGTCACGTCTTCGATTACAACTGCCTTCTCTTTACGATTGAGACTCACGGTTTGAACACTCCATCAAAAGATGCGGGGGAAAAATTCCCTTTGCATCAACCGAATGCGGCGAACCTGGTCGAGTTCTTAAAAGAAATCTTCCGTGGACGCCGTCTGCGCTGGATCTAGAAAAATCCTAGTATTAAGCTTGGGCTATTGGATAAAGATGACTTTATCGCAACAGCTTTTGCTCCAACGGTCTTTGACAGCAGCACTCAGACAAGTCTGAGTACGGCCCAAAGTCTGTACAACTTGACGACGGCTTACTGCGCCGTGGCTGTCAAGGATCCAACTTCTACGCGCGCACCGCCACCCATCGTGGAGGACACCGCAATCTTGCGTAGATATATACCTTTTGAAGCTGTTGGGCGCGCTTTATTTAACGCGTCAACTAATGCTGCAAGGTTTGAGCGCAATTGCTCGACGCCAAACGAGGCGCGACCAATCGTGGCGTGAATAATTCCTGCTTTGTCGGTACGGTATTGAACCTGGCCGGCCTTTGCGTTTTTAACCGCTTGCGCGACATCGGGTGTGACTGTGCCGACTTTTGGGTTTGGCATCAGGCCGCGTGGACCGAGAATTTGGCCAAGGGTACCGACAATACGCATTGTGTCAGGAGAAGCAATGACGACGTCGAAATTAAAGGTACCACCTTTAATTTGTTCAGCAAGGTCTTCCATGCCGACAATGTCTGCGCCTGCTGCTTTGGCTTGCTCGGCCTTGTCGCCCTGTGCAAACACAGCCACGCGTACAGACTTGCCTGTGCCTTCTGGCAATACCACTGAGCCACGAACGAGTTGGTCTGATTTTTTAGGATCAATGCCAAGCTGAACGGCGATATCGATTGATTCGTCAAACTTTGCTGTTGCGCACTCTTTAACGAGAGCGATCGCCTCAGCGACAGGATACATTTTTTCGCGGTCAATCTTTTGGGCGACCAACGCCATGCGCTTTGAAGTTTTAGCCATGATTAGACTCCTTCTACCGTGATGCCCATGCTGCGGGCGCTACCAGCGATGGTGCGTACAGCAGCATCCAAATCGGCGGCGGTTAAGTCAGGTGCTTTTGCTTTGGCGATTTCTTCAGCCTGGGCGCGGGTAAGTTTTCCTACCTTGTCGGTATGAGGGCGCGGTGATCCTTTTTGAATGCCGGCAGCTTTCTTGATCAGAATCGACGCAGGTGGCGTCTTCATGATGAAGGTGAAGCTCTTATCGGCAAACGCTGTAATCACCACTGGAATTGGCAGACCTGGCTCAAGGCCTTGAGTCTTGGCGTTAAACGCCTTGCAGAATTCCATGATGTTCAGACCGCGTTGACCCAAGGCTGGGCCAATCGGTGGTGACGGATTGGCCTTACCAGCTGGTACTTGCAGCTTGATGAAGCCGACGATTTTTTTCGCCATGCTGTGCTCCTTGCGGGTTCAAACGCCTACACCATGTGGTGCTTGGCTCCCCGGGGTTGAAAAATTGAAACTGTCTGTGCTGCTAACTATTTGACTACACACGCTTTAAAACCAAATCTTGTACTGCTAATGCTGATGTTTTTACGGCCAATCAGGTTTTTTCTACCTGACTGAAATCGAGCTCAACAGGCGTTGAACGACCAAAAATAGCAACCGATACTCTAACTTTGCTCTTTTCGTAGTTCACTTCTTCAACGTTGCCGTTAAAGTCAGCAAACGGGCCATCTTTAACTCTCACCATTTCACCGACTTCAAACAACACTTTTGGACGCGGCTTTTCAATGCCTTCTTCCATTTGCGAGAGAATTTTCGCGACTTCTTTTTCTGAGATCGGCGTGGGGCGGTTACCCGAACCACCTAAAAATCCTGTCACGCGTGGCGTGTTTTTAATCACGTGCCAGCTTTCATCTGTGAGGTCCATCTCAACCAAGACATAGCCTGGGAAAATACGACGCTCAGAAATTGACTTCTGGCCACCTTTTGATTCGACAACCTCTTCAGACGGTACTAGTACTTGGCCAAAGAGATGCTGTAAATCAGCCCGCTCGATTCTTTCGAGCATGGCTTTATGAACACTTTTTTCCATGCCGGAATAGACATGAACGACATACCAACGTTTACTCATGGATCGTCCTTGTTATTTCCAGCCGAGCAGCACACTAAACAGCAGCCACTGAACTAACTTGTCTAACACCCAGAGAAACAACCCCATGATTGCAACGAACGCAAAAACGATACCGGTCATCTGTAACGTTTCTTTGCGTGTCGGCCAAACTACGCGCTTGACTTCGTTATAAGACTCGTGCGCGAAAGCAATGGTGCGACGACCTGGCTCACTCATCCACGCAATCAACGCAGCTAGCGCAAGGCTACCTACAAAAATTGCGACACGGGCGACCGTTGGTAACTTTGATTCAAGTACTGAAAAGCCAACAATACCAGCGATGATGACGAGCACAGCCAAACCCAATTTGAGTTTATCTGTGACGCTTGTTACGGTTTCGATCGATGTGTTCGACATATTCAGCGCTTAAGCACAAAAAGTGTGCTGTCCGCAATTTTGTTTTTTGGCGGTGGCAGGGGCAGAGAGCCTCGAACTCCCAACCTTCGGTTTTGGAGACCGACGCTCTGCCAATTGAGCTATGCCCCTAGACCTGCACTACTAAAAAGACTGGTGCCTTTCGGCACCGATCCGACGTTTTACTTCAAGATTTTTGCAACGACGCCGGCGCCAACAGTACGGCCACCTTCGCGGATTGCAAAACGCAAGCCTTCTTCCATAGCGATCGGTGCGAGCAGCTTGATCGTCATCGAAACGTTATCACCCGGCAAGACCATTT
>JARXAG010000198.1 GCA_029866055.1 Burkholderiaceae bacterium | reverse complement strand
CTCAGGCAAACGCTGCCTGAGTCACTTCGGTGGGTTCCTGCTTCATCGAGCGGTCTGACTGCACCGACTCTCCACGGGCTAACAAGCGGTATCCCCGCTCTAAAAACATGGGCAAGTGCGGCTAGCGTGTTTAGCGCCCCAACAAGCCTTTAAAAAAGCTCTCAGTATTGACTGCAAGAGTCTCGAGGTGATAGCCGCCTTCTTGCACGACCACGGTGGGCAACTTCAGCCCCGCAATCATTTTGCCAAGCTGTCCAAAACCTTCGGTGGTGACCGCAACCTTAGATTGTGGATCGTCTTTGTACACATCAAAACCCAACGCCAACACAAGAGCGTCAGGCTTAAAGGCATTCAGGGCAGCCAAGGCTTTTTCAACTTGCTTGAAAAATACCGCTTCGCTTGACCCGTGCGGCATGGGCAGGTTTAAGTTATAACCTTGGCCCTGTGCCGCGCCCCCTTCATCATCAAAGCCCGCGGTGGCCGGATAAAAATTCATTGGGTCGCCGTGTACTGAAATATAAAAAACGTCATCGCGTTCGTAAAAAATTTCTTGCACGCCTTGTCCGTGATGCACATCGGTATCCAAAATCACGACGCGTTGATGCTTTGCACGCAGTACCTGTGCGGCAATCGCTGCATTGTTGAGATAACAAAAGCCACCTGCCGCATCTTTGCGTGTGTGATGCCCAGGTGGGCGACATAAGGCGTAGGCCTGCTGATCGCCCGCCAGAACCGCCTGTGCCGCACAGACTGCGGCCTGCGCCGCCCAATAGGATGAGATCCAGGTATCAGGGCCAACCGGACAACTGCCATCTGCCAGATAGCGGGCGGTCTGAGCCAAAATCCCGCGCAAGGCGTTGGGTGAGCGCACAAAAATATTTGAGATGACTTCGTCGCCCCAATCAGGGCCCGTTTGTTTCCAGATCGCGTGCGCAGTTTCAAGATAGTGCAGATACCCCGCGTCATGAATAGCCAGCAAGGGTGCCATGCCGTGGTCTTCGGGTTCTGTGACGGTGAGGCCTAACGCAGCGATCCCTTTCAAAATCTGTACAACGCGCTCTGGGATCTCTTGGGGGGTGCGCATCTGGCCACGTGACAAATAGGTACGCGGATGATGTAGTTTTTGTTTTGGATGAAAATAAGTTTTCATGATTAAGCCTCAAACAAAGTCAACAAGGGTGGTGTCCAAACTGCGAAAACCGCACAATCG
The DNA here is from genome assembly GCA_029866055.1 of Burkholderiaceae bacterium. GTDB lineage: Bacteria > Pseudomonadota > Gammaproteobacteria > Burkholderiales > Burkholderiaceae_B > Zwartia. The sequence goes on along the minus strand of JARXAG010000198.1, from coordinate 28,541 downwards.
CCTAGGCACGCTTTGCACGAAAATATACGAACAACATCGGCAGCGTTAACAACAAACCCGCCGTCACGATCAGCGCCATGCCCGTTAAGGATAGTAACGACGGCATTTGGGCAAAAAATAGTTCGCCAAAGAGCACAGCAAGTACGAGCTGAAAATAGTTCAAAGGTGCGAGCGTTGAGGCCGGAACGATCTTAAACGCATAAATTAATAAAAATTGCCCGATTCCGCCGCTGACTCCCATCAAAATCATTTCAATGGTGTCGCGCGCATTTGGCCATGTTGTTGGCCACCAAAAAATCAATACGACCAAGCCAAGCAGCCAGCAAATCAGGGCTGAATACGCAAATATTTGTTCGCTTTGTACGCGGTTAGCCAGCTTGCGTGTGAACAGTTGCACCATGGCATAACCCGTTGCAGACACAAGCATCAACAGGCTGCCAAACAACGATAGGCCAGAATCAACCCCTTGCTCACCCGTGACATTGCCTAGTGGATTCACAATACACAACATACCGATCATGCCAAGACCGACAGCCGTATATTGTTTAACCCCAACATTTTCACGTAACACCATGGGGGCAAGCAGCACGACCATCAAGGGTGATACAAAATACAGCGCCGTGCCCTCAGCGAGCGGTAGGTACTGCAAGGCAGGCATAAAAGTGATGCCAACCATACCAAGCATTGCACCTCGATAAATCAGCAGCTTGCGATCGGCAGGAGCCACTCGCATGGGCACTCGTTTCATCCACAACAGGCACCACGCCAACACAATGATGACGCTGTAACGAGCGAAATTGACTAGGGGCGCAGAATAACGCCCCACCAGATCTTTTGCGAAGGCGTCGAGGCAAGCAAAAGCCACCAGCGAGCATAAAAAGATTGCACAGCCTTTGAGCCATTGCGCTTGTCGAACCAACTCTGGTTGCGGTGCGTCGTTGAGCAAGCTCATAGGCCTATCGATCAGTTTGAGGATGAGGCCATCGTCAGGCCTACGCGCGAGCGTGAGGCGCAGTGTTGCGCATTCGCACTAACATCACGGTGATGATCAGCCCAAAGAGCCCAAGGGCGCCGTAACTTGCCCCATAACTTTGCAGCATGCCGGCCAACACACCAAAGAGCGGCGGTCCCAACACCACGCCCAAAAAGGTGATGCACAGGGTACCGCCCGTTGCGACACTCGCCTGGCCCGCCGGGGCGAGACGGGCAATCTCAGCGAGAAACACACCGTTCCAGCCAATCGCTGAGGCACCAAAAATCACAAGAACCGGAAATAAAATCCAAGGCGAAGACTCTGGCCGAAGCAAGGCAGTACCCACTGCGCCTGAAGTCAACATCAACGCAATCACGATCAGCATCATCGTGGGGCTCAACCACCGATCGGCGACATAGCCCCATAAGATCCGCCCAATTACGCCCCCTGCTTGCGCAACCGTCAGCGCAACCCCAGCCGCCACCAGTGACCAACCAAGGTCTTCAAATAAAAACGTGACTAGGTATGCCATCAAAGACATCTGACAAACGGCAAATAAAAACGACGTCATCGACAGCGCGCGCAAACTCGGGTGTTCAAAAATTAAACGCAAAGGCTGCACAACGCTAGTCAGCAGCGATGGCTTGACGGTTGGATCTCGGTCGTCATCCAAGCCAGCACGCAGTGGCTGCACGGCCCAAGCACAGAGTACACACGCGACCCCCGACGAAACAAACGCCAGTTGCCAACCAATCGCAATATCCAGCGAAGGGACAAGGGCGCCGGCGATCATGCCTCCGAGCGGCACACCAGTCTGCTTCACTGAAAAGACAAACGACAGTTTTTCGGGTGGTGTGGTTTTAATTAACAGGTGCGAACTGGCTGGGGTAATTGGTCCGTATCCAGCACCAATAAACAAGGCGCCAATCGCAATTGCAAGCGGATGTGGAATCGCACATAAAAACAGGCCGATCGCTGCCAATAACAAACCTGCCTGACTCAAGCGGATCGCACCCCAGCGTTTAACGGCTGCGCCCCCGAGCAAGGTCGCCACCATTGCAGCAAAATACACAAGGGCAACGTACGCGCCCAAGTAATTAGTCGATACACCAATCGCTTTCGCCACCACGGGTGTCACAACCGGCAGATTGATCAACGCCATAGCGACAAGCGACTGAACGGTTAAGGTTGCAACTAATACGACCCAAGGTCTGGCTGGTGTCACGATGAGGGTGCCGCGGTTGTATCGCCTGAGGCGGTTTGTTTACAGCGCACCGTAAGAGTGGAGCCCTGACAAAAACATATTAACCCCCAAAAAGGCGAAGCCTGTCACCAGCAAACCGACCAGCGCCCAATAGGCGGCCATCGTGCCGCGCAAGCCCTTCATCAGGCGCAAATGCAGCCATGCGGCGTAATTCAGCCACACAATTAACGCCCAGGTTTCTTTTGGATCCCACTGCCAATACGCGCCCCAGGCGTCTGCCGCCCACAAGGCACCCAAAATAGTCGCCACCGTAAAAAACGCAAACCCAATCGCAATCGCGCGATACATGATGTCATCAAGCACCTCAAACGAGGGCAGGCGCTCACCGATTGGGCGGCGAAACAACAAAATTGTGCCAACAATCAAGGCGCCGATTCCGAAGTACAGCATCCAGGTGGCTGACACCTCTTTGCTGCCAAAAATCATGGGCTCACCGGCCAGCAACACCCCTAGTACAAAGAGCGGCGTGAGCTTCAGCCACGACTTCGTTTGGCTGTGTTGTTTGACCAAGTAGGCAAACGCCACCATGGCTGCGAGTGAAAACGTGCCGTAACCGATAAAGTTTGCCGGTACGTGGATTTTCATCCACCAGCTCTTGAGTGCAGGCACCAACGGCTGAATTTGCGCTGCATCACGCGTAAATGAGTACCACAGCAAAAATACCACCGCCGAGGTAATGATGAGCAAGACAAAACCACCTAGCGCACGCGTCGCGTAACGACGTTCGTAATACAAATAAAACAACGCGGTCACTAAGGCAAATAACACAAACACTTCGTAGAGATTACTAACAGGAATATGGCCAATATCGGGCCCAAGCAAATGGCTCTCGCGCCAACGCACCAACATACCTGTCGTACCCAAAAACACAGCAGACCATGTCAGCACTGTGCCTAGCCAAGCCGATGTGGGGCTAACAAAACCCAGCCAATAACAAATGGTCGCCAACACAAACAAGGCGCACATCCACAAAATTGCTGATTGGGACGAAAACAGATACTTTAAAAAGAAGACCTGCTCAGCACGCTCAATATCACCTTGATAAAGCCAGATTGCAAAGCCAGTGGAGACTGCCGTCGTCAACATTAAGGTGCGCAAGGGACGCCAGAGCCAACCCAACCAGGCAAGACTTGGCACGGTCAACACCAAAATGGTTTTCTCGTAATAATCCATTGAGTTGCTGAACGTATTGAGCGCGTAGCCGGCGCCCACTGCCAGAAGCACAAAAAATAAAATGTCTGTCCAGTTTGGACGGCCACGCTGCTCGCGCCCATCGCCTGACTCAGAGAGGTCGTCCCAGTCGTTTCGTGACTCGGCGATTGAATTCGTCATGACAAAGTTCTCGATGAATTGAAAAAAGATACCAACGTCGGTAAAACGTGAATCATCGGCTGCTCGAGCCGTCTTGCGTGTTGACTCACTTCGCTAAGCGCAGTCGAGTCAGACTGAACACACCTTGCTTACTGCGGGCAGCTGGCTTTAACTCACTTGGCTGAGCTTATTCAACGCAGCCTTGAAACGGTCAAACTCACGATTGAAATCGAGTGTACGCTTTTGCGATGTCATCGCGGCTAATACACAGGTTCCCTTTGCGTGTTCTGCTGGACGCAACCAAACCCAGATGCGTCGATCACGTACGTAAAACATTGTGAAAACGCCTAATACCAAAAACAAGCACCCAAGATAGACAATGAATTTTCCTGGCGTACGACTCACTTGAAAAACACTCGCCTGCACATGGTTAAAAGATTTCAGTGTCAAGAGTAATGGTGCGGGGTAAAGCGTTAAATCCGATAGCGCGGCCACAGCCAATCTAGACCAATTTGCATCAAGCTCTAATTGCTGAGCCGAAGTGTCTAAGGCCGGGCGACCCGCACGCTCTCGTGCAAGGCCTCGCAACTCATGAATAGCCGAACCGAGTAAACGGATCACGATATCGGCGGCACGCTGCTGTTCAGCAGGTGGCACATTTGTCTCAAGAAAGCGCGAGATCGCTTGCAAGCCACCGTCGGCGAAGGTCTCGAGAGCGCGCTGCGCTGACGTCTGCAAAGCCTGCTGATCGGTGGCGCTACCTTGATAGGCTCGTGCAAAGCGCCGTACTGCCTCGACTCTGTCGGCAGGGTTGGCCAGTGCTGCACGCACGCGCATAAATTCTTCAGCGGTGTCGTAGTCATCGGCCGGCATACGTAGATACCTGAAGCCAGCGCGGCCCGGCTCTTGCACACCAGCTAACAACACTCGTGAACCGTCAAGTTCGGCGGGCAACATGTATTGATGAAACGTAGTGGCTTGCCCACTCGCGTCGATCAAACGATACTCGACGCTTGGCCCAATGTTACGCAGATTTTTATGTTTCTTGCTTGCCGCACTACCCGTCACTGCAGCCACGTGTTCGCCAAATTCTTTTGGGGCCGACGGGTCGCCTGAAGTCAGGTCTTCGACATTGATCGTGCGCAACTTGGTGATTTCGGCTTTGATGACTTGGCCCGAAGTGCCCTGTGTGATGTCGCTGGTTTGCCCCACAAGGGCTTTTAAGGCAAACGTCTCTGTACCAGAGCCAGTGAGCGAGTAGCCGAGCAACTCGACTTCGCTACCGCCATCATCAAAGCTTGATTGGTAAACCGTGACACCCTTGAAATGCAAGGGCTCGTTGACCTCAATGTTGGCCTCAAACGTTTTACCTGTGGCGGGGTCTGTTACTTCAACCTGACTCATGAAGCGGCTTGGCATTCCGGTCGAGTAGTAATCCACAACAAACTTTTTCAACTCAAGGGTAAAAGGTAAGGGCTGCACGAGGGCGCCATCATCTACCGTAATAATCGCTGAGCTGCGCTTGCTACCCTCTGGCACCAATACATTGGCACGAAAGCTTGGGTTATCGACCGACAAACGTCCGCGCTCAGGGACATCGGCGATCATCATGTTTTCGACGATTGGCGTTTTACCAAGCAACCAAACTTGCAGGCGTATGGGTAATTCGCTGTCAAGCAAACCACCGACACAGATAATCACGATTGCAGCATGTGCAAAGATATAGCCAAAACGATTACCACTGCCTCGCTTAGCCGCCAACAACAAGGAATCACCGTCAGCACGCTGACGCACGGCATACCCTTGCTGTTGCAACCACGCCTGAATCGAGCCCGCCGCCTGTGCTGGCTCGCGGGCGGTATCCACTTCAATTTTGTGATGAAACGAACGCAGACTTGAGGCTCGAATATGCTCGCGAAACGACCGAGCATCTTTGAGCATTTTTGGTGCGTTTCGGATCAGGCATAAGCTAGTCGAGAGCACCAAGAAGGCCATCGTGACCAAGAACCACCAACTGTTATAGATATGCCAAATCGAAAACTTATCCAACACCTCAAACCAGAAGGGGCCAAACTGATCGATATACGCGTTGGCTGAACGCCCTTGTGCAACGACTGTGCCAATCAGGCTCGCCATACAAATGAACACGAGCAAGCTAATCGAAAAGCGCATCGAACTCAGCAACTCGAGCGTATTGGCCACGGCAGACGCCGAGCGCGGCCCGCCCGACCCCGCACTAGGCGTGGCATCGTTTGCAATTGACTGAGTTGGCGTACTAGGAGTTATCACGGTGTTTATCTAAAAAAAAGGGGGCGTCTTGCGACCCCCCCTTGCTTGCGTTCTGTTAACGCAGCTGCCTAGCGCAAACCTGCTGCGTAGTCAGAGACGGCCTTGATGTCTGAGTCAGACATGCGATCGGCAATTTGGTTCATCATTGGGTTATTTGCCCGATGACCAGCACGAAACAACTTTAACTGCTCTTCGATGTAGCTTGGGAATTGACCACTTAGCCGTGGGTACTGGCCAGGAATGCCTGCACCGTTAGGCGAATGGCAGCCTGCGCAGGCGGGCACATTGCGATCTGGGATCCCCGCGCGCCAAATATGCTGGCCGCGCTCGAGTAACTTTGGATTGGTTGCCGTAGCAGGCTCAGTCAGTTTTTGCTGTGTCAAATAAACCGAAAGGTTTTGCATGTCGGCTTCGGTCAAGGGCCCGGCCATCGCCGTCATGACTGACGGTGCGCCATCCACGCCCTTGCGCAGCACTTCTTTGGCGCCCGCTTTCAGGCGAAACTCGGTCAGCTGCTTATAAATGTATTCGTGCGATTGTGCCGCCAAATTAGGATTGGCGGGAATAGTGCTGTTACCAGCCGCACCGTGACAGGAGACGCACGCAACCACACCGCGCGCAGCATCACCCTGTTCATAGAGCGTGGCACCCTTTGCCGCATCGGGCTTAGCTGGACCTGTGGCGGCACCGGCCGCAATACTTGGGGACATGGCAGAGACGCCGAGCAACAAACAGCCCGCAAACACTACCTTTGACAACAAATACTTCATTGAAGACCTCGACGCCGAGTGGGGCACAAAAACACCTAATCCACAAAAAACCACTGTTTTAGACACACGATTATACAATAGGGTCTGAACTGATTCTTCTAGGCCCTACAGTGTCCCTATTGCAACACGCTTCGTTTTTTACTTCGGCCGCTCGACTCGACCAGTTGCCTGAGCCCGGCGCCCCTGAGGTCTGTTTTGTGGGGCGCTCAAATTCTGGCAAGTCGACCGCCATTAATGTATTAACCAACCAAAAGCGACTGGCGTTTTCAAGTAAAACGCCGGGGCGCACACGACTGATCAACATGTTTGGCTTACCTGACCCGCTCGACCCTGACGAGCGTCTGGGCTATTTGGTTGACCTGCCGGGTTATGGTTATGCGGCGGTGGCACATCGTGCCCGCGAAGAATGGGCAGATATTTTGGGCGGCTACCTGCAAAGTCGTGAGTCTTTAGCGGGTATTGTTTTGCTGATTGACATTCGTCGCGGTGTGACCGAGCTAGATCGCCGCTTGGCCAACTGGATTGCGCCCACTAGGCGCCCGGTTTTGGCGCTGCTGACAAAAGCCGACAAGTTTCCGTACGGACAACGCATCAAAGCTGTCTTTGCAGTAAAAAAAGAATTAGAGGATATTGGGGCCTTAAATGCGGTCCCATTCTCTGCTACGGCACGGATCGGTCTCGAAGAGGCCACCTTGCAAATTGAAAACTGGATCTCACCACAGGTCGTACCATGACAACTCCACACCTCATTCTCGCCGACTACCCGGCCAACCGTCCTCGTCGCTTACGCCATGATGAGTTCTCTCGCCGCTTGGTTCGCGAGCACTCACTCTCGGTAAATGACCTTATTTATCCCGTCTTTGTGACTGAAGGCAAGAAAGTCAAGCAAGCAATTGACTCGATGCCAGGGGTTGTTCGCTATTCGCTCGACACCTTGTTGCCAGTCGCCGAAGAGTGCGTCAAGCTTGGCGTGCCGATTATGGCGTTGTTTCCGGTGATTGATCCCGCACTGAAAACTCCAGAGGGCGGTGAAGCCATCAATATCGACGGTTTAATCCCCCGTGTTGTGATGGCCCTTAAAAAGCGCTTTCCTGAATTGGGCATTTTGACAGACGTCGCGCTCGACCCCTACACCAGTCACGGCCAAGATGGCGTGATTGACGCAGACGGTTATGTCATGAACGACATCACCGTCCAAATCTTGACTCAGCAAGCCTTAATTCAAGCTCAATCCGGGGTCGATATCGTTGCCCCAAGTGACATGATGGATGGTCGTATCGCTTCAATCCGCGAAGCGCTTGAAGACAATGGCTATATCCATACGCGCATCATGGCGTATTCGGCTAAGTTTGCGAGCGCCTTTTACGGGCCCTTCAGAGACGCCGTCGGTTCAGCAAGTAATTTGGGTAAATCCAATAAGCTGACCTATCAGATGGATCCAGGCAATATTGATGAAGCGCTGCGCGAAGTTGCCGCCGACTTGCGTGAAGGCGCCGATATGGTCATGGTGAAGCCCGGGATGCCCTATTTAGACGTGCTACGCCGCGTCAAAGACGCGTTTCGGGTACCCACCTTTGCGTATCAGGTCAGTGGTGAATACGCGATGCTCAAAGCGGCGGCGGCGAATGGTTGGCTTGACCACGACAAGGTCATGATGGAAACCCTCTTAGGCTTTAAGCGCGCCGGTGCCGATGGGATTCTGACCTACTTTGCACTCGCTGCAGCAAAGTTGCTGAATCAAAAGTAAGGTACTCAGGCGCTTGCTTGTGCAGCCTGGCGTTTTTGTAAACGCCAAGCAAATACAATCGCCAAGATAGGCAAGCCAAAAATCCCGATCGGAAACACCGCCGCCAAGTCTAAGTGGTCAACCGCGACAGACGCGAGGATCACGCCAACCGACTGGCCAAAAAACAGAAAAGACGCAAATAACGCCACGGCCGTGCCGCGTATCGCCGGCGCCATCTGTGTGGCATGCGTTTGTAACACCGCGTGCAACAGGTAATAACCAAGTCCTGACAAAAGGCTGGCTAGTACGCTCCAGTACCAAACCGAAGAGAACCAATACACCGCAAACGCAAAGGCCATCATGCAGCCGCCAGCGATAGCGAGACGGTACTCGCCAAAACGACGTACAAACGACTTCGCATAAAACGCATAAATCAACGCACCAGCAGCAAACAAACCACTAATACCGCCCGCCCACGCCACCGCGATCTCATGACGCTCGTGCAAGTACGCGGGTACAAAAGCTAAGGGGCCAAAGACAAAAGCCCCCTCAAGGCAGACGACGACCAAGACAATTCGTGCCCAGGGCTGCGCCCACACTTCGCGCACAGGATCTAACAGGCGGATTCCACCACTCGCGGGCAGCTCTACAACATGGCGACGACGCGAAATCAAGAGCGAGCCGACCACCAGATAAATTATTGCCAGAAAAATAAACGCCCAACGCCAGCCAACGGTATCTGCAAACACCCCACCTAATAACTGACCGATGGCGATGCCAGAAATCGAACCCAGCAGATATCTCGCAAGCGTCGCCTGTCGCTGTTCGTAAGGCACATGATCACCAATCCAAGCCATCGACAACGGGATAATGCCAGCTGCCGTTGCGCCTGAAATAAAGCGCCCGAATTCGAGGACGCCTAGGGTTGGCGCAAAGGCCACCAACAGACTACCCGCCGCACAACCAAGCGTTGCCAACGACAAAACGAGAAACTTACCGTAACGATCGCCGACTGGGCCGTAGAAGAACTGCATGACCCCATAGGCAATCGAAAAATAAGTGACTGCGCTTGAGGCTTGAGCCGTGCGCACATTGAACTCGTTTGCAAATACTGGCAACAAGGGATCGCAAATGCGAAACGCGCTAGAGCTTGCAAACGCGGCTAGCGCTAACAAGATAATGACCGGCGTGGTCGACGTCGATGCGCTGGGCAGTGGCTGTGAAGTCATGAAGCGTGAAGTCTTTGAGGCATAGTGAAAGCCATTTACTCACCGAGTGCCCGCATCTGTCTACTTATTTCAGCGAAAGTACGCGATCAAGGTTTGCAGCAAAACGGTTGGCATCCTGAAAGCCAACCACTCGCACGTCTTTTCGTTCACGCCCACCTGGCTCAAAAAAAATGATGCCTGGCGGCCCAAAAAGTTTGAACCGCTTAAGCAGCGCACGATCCTCTGCGTTATTTGCGGTCACATCCGCTTGCAGCAACAGTATTTGATCCATCCGCTGCACCACATTAGGTGTAGTGAAGGTGAAGGCCTCCATCTCTTTGCACGAGACGCACCAGTCGGCATAAAAATCGAGCATCACCGGACGCGTGGACTGGGCCAGCTCAGTGTCGAGTTCGGCGATTGAACGAATACGCTTAAAAGGTGGATGCGCGCCGTTAGACGACAAGGCAGACTGAGCACGCGGCGCTGTTGGGGATGACTGATCACTTGCTTGGCCTAGCAAAATATTTTTTGATGAACTCGCTGTCGTGACCCCGCCTGACCTGCTCGCATTGTTTGTACCCGTCGCAAGGGCGCCTGATCCACTTGCATTCTTGTCAGCGATTGCAGAGAGCCCTGATACACCCGGATTTTTTTCAATCGTCACCGCAGCTAGTGGGCTGACCGCTGTATCGTTACGGGCGAGATGAGACAAGGGCTGCAGCAACGAATGGCCACCGCTCGCAATCCCCAACAACCAAATGAAACACAGTAAGGTCAGCAGCAGCCCAAGTGTTTTGCGCAATAAACCGCTAAAGCCTGCTTCGGGGCCAAGCGCTTCAAAGGTACGTAACAACACTGCTGAAAACAACACCAAAATTGCCCAGCCAAGAATCTGTAACCACGTTGGCAGCATCGGTGTCACCATCCACCACGCGGTCGCAAACAACAACACGCCAAAAAACTGTTTCACACCTTCCATCCAGGTGCCCGTGCGTGGCATCAGTTTGCCGGCGGAGGCACCCATTAACAACAAGGGCACACCCATCCCCCAAGCCATCGCAAACAACGCTGAGCCGCCCAACAATACATCGCCTGTTTGCGAAATGTAAAGTAGGGCTCCGGCGAGCGGTGCGGCGACACAAGGGCCCACGATTAACGCAGACAACGCACCCATTAAGGCTGCGGCCCCAACGCGACCGCCCAAAATAGAATTGTTTTTAACGCTTAGCTTAGTTTGAATACTTGACGGCATTTGAAACGTAAACACGTCAAACATTGATAAGGCCAAGGTCGCAAGGAGTAACGCAAACAACGCCAGCACCCAAGGCGTCTGCAACCAAGCCGCCAAGCCCGCGCCGCTTAACCCCGCCGCGACACCAAGCGCTGTATAGACGACAGACATGCCGCTTACATAGGCAACAGCCAGCAAGGTGCCGCGGGCGCGCGACACATGGTGTTGCTCACCCACTAGCAACACAGACAAGATCGGTACCATTGGAAGTACGCAGGGCGTTAAGGCCAACAGAAGCCCCAAGACAAAAAACAGCAACACAATTTCAAACAACGCCGTCGAAGTCAAGAGGTCGGCCAAGGTCAAATCGTTTTCAGCAAACACCAGTTCGCGCCATTGCCCGTCAAGCAGCCGGTTAAACAGGCTTTGGGTGGCCGGAGCAACGAGTTTGTAACCGGGGGCGTTTGCCTGGGTGCTCACGGTCACAAAAAAATCCATTGGGGGATAACACAGCCCCGCACTCGCACATCCTTGCCCAGTCACTTTGATCTTGAAGGTTTGTTCAGGCGCGCTAGTTGGCGCTTGAGGTACTGCTATAAGCGGCAGTTGGATTTCGATATCTTTGAAATACAGCTCCATGTCTTTGTTAAACGTTGGATCGTATTTAACTTGTCCCTTCGGAAAAATTGGCTCGCCTAGTTTGAGTGCTGGCGTTTCAGCGACAAATTCAAACCGCTCGCGATACATGTAATAGCTAGGGGCGATTTTGAACTTCAAGCTCAGGGTGTTTTTTTCGGCGCCGACAACTTCAGCGCGCAGCACAAAGGCCTTTTCTGGATCTAAGAAGCCATCATTATTTGCCTGAGCGAACGGAGAAAAAAGCGCGGCCGTTGCCACAATCAAGGCGGCAACACACGCAAGCGCCGAGGCGCGCTGGCCAAACCAAGTGAACACCGAGCTCACCCTAAACCCTTCGTTGTTTGGTGCTTGACCCAGGCCAAATAGGGCGCCAGGCCGCCTGCCACGGGCACGACGAGCGTTTCGGGCAGTTCGTACGGATGCAATGCCACCAATCGTTCAAGCAACAGTTCTTGTTGCGCGACAGTCGTTTTAATGATCAAAGGGATCTCTTGGGTTTCGTGCATCGCTGACTCCCACTCGTAAACCGACAACACTGGTGCACCAATATTAATACAAGCCGCCAGTCGCTCTGCCAATAGGCACTTTGCGATAGTCTTTGCACACTCAAGATCTGGCGTGTGAGTCAAGACAAGTATGACATCGATTGTTTGCATTGAAATACTCAGTTCGAATTGTTTCACTGACTCATAAGACAAAAAAGCCTCTTTTCAGAGGCTTTTTCACTGCAATCAACCGAGCATTTATTCGGCTGAGTCTTCAACCACTTCGTCAGCAACGAGTGGGCGGTCGACGAGTTCCATGAACGCCATGGGTGCGTTGTCGCCTTGACGGAAACCCATTTTCAACACACGGGTGTAACCGCCATTACGCGCTGCATAACGTGGACCGATGTCTGCAAACAACTTCAGAACGATTTCACGGTCGCGAAGACGAGCAAAAGCAAGACGCTTGTTTGCAAGCGTTGGAGTTTTACCTAAATTGATCAGCGGCTCGACGATACGGCGCAACTCTTTTGCCTTGGGCAAAGTTGTTTTGATGGCTTCGTGAGTCAGTAGGGCAACTGCCATATTGCGAAACATCGCAAGACGGTGGCTGCTAGTGCGGTTTAGTTTACGTAGACCGTGGCCGTGGCGCATGGTGATATCCTTATTGAATCTATTAAGAGTATTTCTACTCGAGTGGTTTCAGCTCTTCTATCAATCACGCTTTTTTAAACAAACGACGTGACTGCGGGCCGGTTTTAAAAAATGATGCTACTCATGGGCTGTTGGCTTTACCTAAAGTGAAATCAACAAGACCAATCACTACAAAAAACTCAAATTACCGTTTCGAGGCAGTGACGGCAACCAAGCCGTCACTCGCGACCAATTAAGGACGCTCGAGGCCCATTGGTGGCCAGTTGTCTAATTTCATACCAAGCGTCAAGCCGCGCGCAGCCAACACTTCTTTAATTTCGTTCAGTGACTTACGACCCAAGTTAGGCGTCTTCAACAACTCGTTTTCTGAACGTTGAATCAGGTCACCGATGTAATAAATGTTTTCAGCTTTCAGGCAGTTAGCTGAACGCACGGTCAACTCAAGATCATCGACCGGACGCAACAACACTGGATCAATCTGTGGAGCACCGCGGTTAGGCGCTTCGTACGAATCGCCAGCACCTTCAAGCGCGGCAAAGACCGAAATTTGATCCATCAAAATGCGAGCCGACTGGCGCACTGCTTCTTCTGGGCTGATGACGCCGTTTGTTTCAACGTCAAGCACGAGTTTGTCGAGGTCGGTACGCTGTTCAACGCGAGCATTTTCAACAGAGTAGCTGACACGGCGCACGGGGCTGAATGATGCATCCAACACGATACGACCAATGGTGTGCGCGCGATCGTCGATCAGTGCACGCACGTTACCTGGCACATAGCCGCGGCCTTTCTCAACCTTGACATGCATTTCGAGCTTACCGTTTTCGGTGAGCGTTGCAATCACATGGTTTGGGTTCACGATTTCAACATCGTGTGGCAGTTCAATGTCAGACGCGAGTACTGGGCCTGCGCCTTGCTTGCGCAAGACTAATGTGAGCTCATCGCGGCTGTGTAATTTAAAAACAACGCCTTTCAAATTCAACAGAATATCGACAACGTCTTCACGCACACCAGGGATCGTTGAGTATTCGTGGACCACACCGGTAATTTGCACTTCGGTTGGCGCGTAGCCAGTCATCGAAGACAACAAAATACGACGCAGCGCGTTACCTAAAGTATGGCCATAGCCACGCTCAAAGGGTTCCATGATGATTTTTGCATGGTGCGTGCCGACGGGTTCAACTTCAATCGAACGGGGCTTGAGAAAACTTTGTGACATATCTTCGATTCCTTTTCAATACCCTCGGTTCATTACACCGATAAGGCTGATGGATAGAGAGTGCTAGAAGGGCTTGCGGCAATTAAGCGCAAGCCCAACCTATGCTTAGCGTGAATACAGCTCGACAACCATTGATTCGTTGATATCACGTGCGACATCAGCGCGGTCAGGAGCCTGTTTAAAGGTACCCACTAACTTAACGGTATCAACTTCAACCCATTGTGGGATGCCGTTGCCGGTTGCCAACACCAATGACTCGGCGATACGCGCCTGGCCTTTGGCTTTTTCGCGAATCCCAACGATGTCACCAGCTTTGATGATCATTGAAGGAATATCTGCTGTGTGACCATTCAACTGAATCGCACGATGTGCAACCAATTGACGAGCTTCGGCACGCGTTGAGCCAAAGCCCATGCGATACACAACGTTATCAAGACGCGACTCAAGCAGCTGGATCAATTGCTCGCCAGTGTTGCCCTTGCGGCGCTCGGCTTCTGCAAAATATTTGCGAAACTGTTTTTCAAGCACGCCGTACATGCGCTTGAGCTTTTGCTTTTCGCGCAGCTGCAAACCGTAATCAGACGTACGCGCGCCCGAAGTACGGCCGTGTTGGCCAGGCTTAGAGTCAAGCTTGCACTTTGACTCGAGCGAGCGACGTGCGCTCTTTAAGAACAGATCAATACCCTCGCGGCGCGAGAGTTTACATTTAGGACCAGTGTAACGGGCCATGTAGCTTCTCCTTAGATGCGACGACGCTTGGGTGGACGGCAGCCGTTGTGCGGTACGGGCGTGATATCGGCAATGCTCGAAATCTTGATGCCCAACGCATTCAACGCACGCACTGAAGACTCGCGACCTGGGCCTGGGCCCTTGATACGAACTTCAAGTGTCTTGATGCCGTATTCAATGGCCACTTTGCCGGCCGTTTCTGCAGCAACCTGCGCTGCAAACGGCGTCGACTTACGTGAACCCTTAAAGCCAGCACCACCTGACGTCGCCCACGACAGGGCATTGCCCTGACGATCGGTGATGGTGATGATAGTGTTGTTAAAGGATGCATGGACATGCGCAATGCCGTCCGACACATTCTTTTTAACCTTTTTGCGAACGCGTGCTGCGCCGCCGGCAGAAGCTTTAGCCATCTTCTAATCCTTATTATTTCTTCAAACTTGCAGCAGCGCGACGCGGGCCCTTGCGGGTGCGAGCGTTGGTGCGAGTGCGTTGACCGCGCACGGGCAAGCCGCGCTTGTGGCGCATGCCACGATAAGTACCCAGATCGATCAATCGCTTGATCGAGAGCTGCACTTCGCGACGCAGATCGCCCTCAACCGAGAACACACCTACGTGTTCACGGATGCGCTCGAGTTCTGCGTCGTTGAGATCCTTGACCTTTTTCGACAAGGGGACGCCAGCCGCTTCGCAAATTTTGCGAGCACGCGTGCGACCGATGCCAAAAATGGCGGTCAAACCAATTTCTGCGTGCTGATGCGGCGGAATGTTGATGCCAGCAATACGAGCCATGACTGTTCCTTGATGTATTAACCTTGACGCTGCTTGTGACGCGGCTCAATGCAGATTACCCGCACTACGCCGTGACGTTTAATAATTTTGCAGTTGCGGCAGATCCGCTTAACCGATGCCATTACTTTCATGGTTGCTTCCTGTTAATTTACGTAACCCAGCCGCTTATTTAGAGCGGAAAACGATTCTAGCGCGCGTTAAATCATAGGGGGTGAGTTCCACTGTGACCTTATCGCCCGGCAAAATCCGGATGTAGTGCATACGCATCTTGCCTGAAATATGACCCAGTACCACGTGGCCATTTTCTAACTTGACACGAAAAGTTGCATTGGGAAGATTCTCTAGAATCTCACCTTGCATTTGAATGACGTCGTCCTTTGACATTACTCTCGCTTATCTCATTGGTAGATTCGCGCCCTTGAAGTTAGACTTCTTGAGCAGTGAATCGTACTGGTGTGACATCATGTAGGCTTGCACCTGTGCCATGAAATCCATCGTAACTACAACAATAATCAGCAAAGAGGTGCCACCAAAGTAAAACGGCACATTCCAACGCATGACTAAGAACTCTGGCAACAAACACACGACGGTGATGTACAGCGCGCCAGCCAAGGTCAAGCGCATTAAAATCTTGTCAATAAAACGTGCTGTCTGCTCACCTGGGCGGATGCCCGGAACAAACGCACCACTTTTCTTCAAGTTATCTGCTGTCTCACGGCTGTTAAACACTAAGGCTGTATAAAAGAAACAGAAGAAAATAATCGCAGTGGCGTAAAGCGTAATGTAGAGAGGCTGACGTGGCGCCAGTGCTGCGGCCAAATCACCTAACCAGCGCATGCCCTCTGTATTTGAAAACCAGCTGGCAATCGTCGCTGGAAACAAAATAATTGAAGACGCAAAAATTGGAGGAATCACACCGGCCATGTTGAGCTTTAAAGGCAAGTGCGATGTTTGACCACCGTACACCTTATTGCCAACTTGACGCTTAGCGTAATTCACAGTGATCTTACGCTGACCGCGCTCGACCAGCACAACAAAAGCTGTCACCAACACCACTACCGCCACAATGAACAACGCTGATAAAGCCGACATCGCATTGGTGCGTACTAAGTCTAACAATCCAGCCAAGGCGCTTGGCAAGCCAGCCACAATCCCGGCAAAAATCAAAATCGAGATACCGTTACCCAGACCGCGCTCGGTAATCTGCTCACCTAACCACATGACGAACATCGTGCCAGTGACTAAGGTGACGATTGTTGTCACTCGAAACAGCATACCTGGGTCAATCACTAGGCCTGGCTGCGCCTCAAGCGCCACTGAAATACCAACTGCTTGAATTAAGGCAAGCCCGACGGTACCGTACCGTGTGTACTGCGTGATCTTGCGACGGCCAGCTTCACCGTCTTTTTTAATCGCTTCTAGGGTGGGCACGACCACTGACATCAACTGCATAATGATCGATGCAGAGATGTAGGGCATGATCCCTAAGGCGAAGATAGAAAAGCGCTCGAGCGCACCGCCCGAAAACATATTGAACAAACCGAGGATTCCGCCTTCATTCTGGCGAAAGAGATCTGCCAACGCGTCTGGGTTGATACCGGGCACCGGGATATGCGTGCCTAATCGATATACCACCAAGGCGAGAACCAAGAACACGAGACGGCGTTTTAGATCGCCGTAACGTGGTCCTGCTTTACCCTGAGGTTGTGCTGTTGCCATTCTTTATCCGTCTTAAGCGACTGTGCCACCGGCGGCTTCGATCGAAGCACGCGCGCCTGCTGTTGCACCAATACCTTTTAAGGTAATTTTGCGTGTCAGCTCACCTGACTTAAATACTTTTGCATAGCGTACCTGCGTACCCACCACGCCAGCTTGCTTCAAAACCTGAACATCGATTTCGTCAACCGGCAAGGCTTGCAAGTCTGATAAACGGACCTGGGCGTACAGATGATCGTCAAGTGTGACAAAGCCACGCTTTGGCAAGCGGCGTTGCAAAGGCATTTGACCGCCCTCAAAGCCAACTTTATGAAAACCACCAGCGCGCGAACTTTGGCCTTTGTGACCACGGCCAGCTGTTTTACCTAATCCCGAACCGATGCCACGACCGACACGACGCTTGTAGTGTGTCGAGCCTTCTGCTGGTTTGAGCGTATTCAATTGTGTAATAGACATCATGATCCCTTTCAGACTTCTGTCGCTGTCACAAGATAATCAACTTTGTTGATCATTCCGCGCACTTCAGGCGTGTCTTTGAGTACTTTGGTGCTGTTGATCCGACGCAAACCCAGGCCACGCACTGTTTCGCGATGGTCTTTTTTGCAACCAATGGTAGAACGCACCAAGGTGACTTTGACTTGTTTTTCAGCCATGACTTACCCCAAAATCTCTTCGACGGTTTTGCCGCGTTTAGCAGCAACTTCCGACGGGGTGAGAGACGCGCGCAAACCATTCAGTGTGGCACGAACCATGTTGTAGGGATTGCTTGAGCCGAGGCTTTTAGCCACAACGTTGCGCACGCCCATCACATCAAAAATCGCACGCATTGGGCCACCGGCGATCACGCCAGTACCTTCTGCTGCGGGTGAAATCAGTACTTTTGAGGCGCCATGCTTGCCCACAACGGTATGAAACAGGGTGCCGTTTTTCAAAGAGACCTTGAACAGTTCGCGACGCGCCTGTTCCATGGCCTTTTGAACTGCGACCGGCACTTCACGTGCCTTGCCTTTGCCCATTCCGACGCGGCCATCGCCATCGCCAACAACGGTCAAGGCAGCAAAGCTCATGGTGCGACCACCCTTGACGACTTTACTGACGCGGTTGACCGCAATCATTTTCTCGCGAAGACCGTCATCCCGCTCTTCAGGACCGTTTTTACGTTGCTCTTTAGCCATTTTGACTGTTCCTCGCTTAAAACTTCAGACCGGCTTCACGCGCGGCATCGGCCAAGGCTTTTACACGGCCGTGGTAACGGAAACCCGAACGATCGAAAGCCACCAGTTCAATACCAGCTGCTTTGGCTTTTTCGGCGACACGCTTGCCAATCAGTGTGGCTGCAGCGGTGTTACCGCCCAAACCAGTTTGACTTGCGAGTTGTTGACGCACTTCGGCTTCAACTGTTGAGGCCGAAACCAAAATACGATCACCGTCAGGCGAAATAATGTTTGCGTAAATGTGCTGATTCGAGCGAAAAACCTGGAGGCGATTAACTCGCAACTCGGCGATTTTCTTGCGCGTCGGTACGGCACGACGCAAACGGGAAATTTTTTTGTCCATGATGTTTCCTTGTTTGCGCGATTATTTCTTCTTGGTTTCTTTGATGATGACATGCTCGCCAACGTAGCGAACGCCTTTGCCTTTGTAGGGCTCTGGCGGACGGTATGCGCGAAGCTCTGCAGCCACCTGACCAACGACCTGCTTGTTCGAGCCCTTTAAGACAATCTCTGTCTGTGTTGGGCATTCGGCTTTTACGCCAGCAGGCATCGCATGGATCACATCATGCGAGAAACCGAGTTGTAATTTAACCGCATCACCTTGGACGGCGGCACGATAGCCCACACCGACCAAAGACAACTTACGCTCAAAGCCTTTGCTAACACCGATAACCATATTGGCTACCAGCGCGCGAAGGGTACCTGACATCGCCTTGGCTTCACGCGAATCATTTGCGACGATGAACGACAGTTTGCCGCCATCTTCGTTAATAATCACACTGCCGGTAAGCGTCTGTGTCAGAGTGCCCAGAGGACCTTTTACCGTGATCAGATCTGGCTTGATCGACGCTTCAACGCCCTTAGGGATTTCGACTGGATATTTTGCAATACGTGACATGGGGTTTTCTCCTTAAGCCACGTAGCACAAGACTTCGCCACCCACGCCGTTGGCGCGAGCTTTGCGGTCAGTCATGACGCCACGCGAGGTGGAGACAATTGCCACACCTAAGCCGTTCATCACTTGTGGAATGCTGCCGTTACCTTTGTAAATACGTAAGCCGGGGCGCGAGACGCGTTCGATGCGCTCGATCACAGGACGACCTGCGTAGTACTTAAGGGCGATTTCAAGTTCAGGCTTTTGGACCGTACCTTTAATCTGAAAACCGTCAACATAACCTTCGTCTTGAAGCACAGCAGCAATTGCTACCTTTAGCTTAGAGGAGGGCATGGTTACCGATGGTTTATCTACCTGCTGCGCATTACGAATGCGAGTCAGCATATCGGCGATTGGGTCGCTCATGCTCATGTTTTATTCTCCTACCAGCTAGCTTTGGTCATGCCGGGAATTTCACCCTTCATAGCCAATTCGCGTAGTTTCATACGGCCGAGGCCGAATTTGCGGAACACACCGCGTGAACGGCCAGTAATCGCGCAGCGGTTACGCTGACGAGTGGGGCTCGCGTTGCGCGGCTGTTGCTGTAACTTCAGCCGTGCCTCGTAACGATCTTCGTCGGATTTGGATGAATCATCGATGATGGCTTTGAGGGCCGCCCGTTTAGCAGCAAATTTCTCTGCTGTTTTTGCGCGCTTGACATCGCGATTGATCATTGAAAGTTTAGCCACGTCTGCGCCCCTTAGTTGCGGAACGGGAAGCTAAAGGCTGTCAACAGCGCCTTGGCTTCTTCGTCTGTCTTGGCGGTGGTGGTGATGCTGATATTCATCCCACGCAACACGTCGATTTTGTCGTATTCGATTTCGGGGAAAATGATCTGCTCTTTCACCCCGATGTTGTAATTGCCACGACCGTCAAATGCACGTCCGGAGATTCCGCGGAAGTCGCGCACGCGTGGCAGAGCCACTGACACGAGACGATCGAGAAATTCGTACATACGCTGACCGCGCAGGGTCACCATGCAACCGATTGGATAATCTTCACGGATTTTAAAACCCGCGATTGCTTTTTTGGTTTTAGTGATCACTGGCTTTTGGCCTGCAATTTTAGTCAAGTCAGACACAGCGTGCTCAATCACTTTCTTGTCAGAAACAGCTTCCGACACACCCATGTTCAGGGTGATTTTGGTGATGCGCGGCACTTGCATCGGACTTTGGTATTTGAACTGTTCGCGCAAAGCTGGCGCGATCGTGTTCTGGTAGAGGTCGTGAAAACGAGCCATTTTGATCGCTCCTTATGCTTTTGCGCCAACGGGCTCGCCGCTGGAACGAAACACACGTACGTTGCGACCGTCGACTTCTTTAATCCCTACGCGATCACCTTTGCCGGTGGCGGGGTTAAACAGCGCAACGTTCGAAATATGAATAGGCATCGTCTTTTCGATAATGCCACCTGTCGTACCTTGCATTGGGTTTGGGCGCACATGTTTTTTAACCATGTTGATACCTTCAACCAGCACGTGATCGGCGTCAACGCGATCAATCACCGTGCCACGACGCTTTTTGTCGCGGCCAGTCAAGATGACGACTTCGTCGCCTTTACGGATTTTGTTCATTTCGGCTCCTTACAGGACTTCGGGCGCCAGGGACACAATCTTCATGAACTTTTCACCGCGCAATTCGCGCGTGACTGGTCCGAAGATACGCGTGCCAATGGGCTCGAGTTTGGCGTTGAGCAGCACAGCAGCGTTGCCACCGAACTTAATCAGCGAGCCGTCTTTACGACGAACGCCTTTAGCTGTGCGCACGACTACTGCGTTATAAATTTCGCCTTTTTTCACGCGGCCACGAGGGGCTGCGTCTTTTACAGTGACCTTGATAACATCACCGATTGAGGCATAACGGCGCTTTGAGCCGCCGAGCACCTTGATGCACATGACTGACCGTGCGCCGGTGTTATCGGCCACGTCGAGCGTGGTCTGCATTTGGATCATGATTTTTCCTGTTCCAACTTAATTAACTTGCCCGCGAACCTAAGGGTTGGCAATCAAATTAATCAGTTTTGGTCCCGTTAGGTGCCACAGGGCACCCTAGGCTGAATCTGCTAATAAAAATTTTTACTGGTCTTGCTTTTGCACTGGGGTACTTATACTGCTTAGACATCGCTGCCTACATACCTGCGCCACATGTTTTGAAGCATAAAGGCAGGAAAGTCGTCTAGTATATATCAGGTATTTTTTTTGTGCAAGTGTAGTGAAGTTGTGTCATATTAACTATTTGCTCGTTTTTGAAAACTTTCGTTGTATTGGAACCCTTATGTACCCAAAACTGTCGCTTTATATCAACGGTCAGTTCGTCTCAGAAGACGGTCGTACCATGCAAGATGTGATTAACCCTGCCACCCAAGAGGTGCTTGGTAAGCTGCCACACGCCTCGCAGGCTGACTTAGATGCTGCGCTGCAAGCCGCTGAAAAGGCGTTTGCAACCTGGAAGAAGTCGTCGCCGATGGATCGCTCAGCTATTTTGCGAAAAGTTGGGCAACTCACCCGTGACCGCGCCAAAGATATTGCTCGTAACATGACTCTTGATCAAGGCAAGCCCTTAGCAGAGGCGTTAGGCGAGATCATTGGGTGCGCCGATCATTGCGATTGGCACGCCGAAGAGTGCCGCCGTATCTACGGCCGGGTGGTTCTTCCCCGAAGCCCCGACGTTCGGCAATTGGTACTGAAAGAGCCGATCGGCGTGTGTGTCGCGTTTACACCTTGGAACTTCCCCTACAACCAGGCCATCCGCAAGATCTGCGCGGCAATCGGCGCGGGTTGCACCATCATTCTCAAAGGGCCAGAAGACTCTCCGAGCGCTGTCATGGCAATCGCGCAGATGTTTCAAGATGCCGGCTTGCCTCCTGGTGTGCTCAACCTCGTTTGGGGTGAGCCTGCGAAAGTGTCTGACTACCTGATTCGGTCGCCTATTTCTCGCAAGGTGTCGTTCACAGGTTCGGTCCCCGTAGGTAAGCTGTTGGCAGGCTTGGCTGGCGCCCACATGAAACGCGCAACCATGGAGCTTGGCGGGCATTCACCTGTGTTGGTGTTTGAAGACGCCGACATTGATCGCGCGGCAACGATGTTGGCTAAATTCAAAATTCGCAATGCGGGTCAGGTGTGCGTATCCCCCACACGGTTCTATGTGCATAAAAAGGTTTACGACAATTTCTTGGCAAAATTCACCGACGTGTTGAAATCGATCAAAGTTGGAAACGGCCTAGACGATGGTGTTGAAATGGGCCCCCTCGCTCACGAGCGGCGCGTTCCGGCTATCGCTCGCTTCGTTGAAGATGCACGTAAGCGTGGTGCACAGATTGTGATGGGCGGCGATGCCGTCGCCGGAAAAGGGTTTTTCTTTCCACCGACAGTGATCACTGGGCTTCAGGACGACGCGCTATTGATGACCGAAGAACCCTTTGGTCCGATCGCACCAGTCGTGCCCTTTAGCGACATCGACGAGGTCATCACGCGTGCGAACAGCTTGCCCTTCGGTCTGTCATCGTATGTCTTTACCAATTCGCTGCAGACGGCAACCAAGGTATCAAATTCGATTGAAGCCGGCATGGTGAACATCAATCACTTTGGTAGTGCCTTGCCCGAAACTCCCTTTGGTGGAATCAAGGACAGCGGCATCGGTAGTGAAGGTGGTACCGAAACGTTTGACGGGTACCTTGTCACAAAGTTTGTGACTCACGTTTAACGGCTTCGCTGAGTACGATATATGCTCGGCCAACAGTGCGAAGTTTGCGCTGTTGGCGTCGATTGCTTAGTACTAGCACTAGGCGTGAAACGTGTTCGATGGCTGTTGCAAAAAGCGATACCGTAAATAAAAAGAGCAACGATTTTATTCGTTGCTCTTTTTATTTGCCTAGCTAACCGCAAAATCAAACTTAGATCACGCGTGCAGCTTCAACCAACTTTGTCGCAGTCCAAGACTTTGAACGCGAGATTGGGCGGCCTTCAGCGATTTCAACTGTATCGCCTTCGTTGTACTGATTGGTTTCGTCATGCGCCTTGTATTTGGCAGAGCGCATGATGATCTTGCCAAGCACTGGGTGCTTAACACGACGTTCAACCATGACTACGATGGTTTTATCCATCTTGTTGCTAACGACTTTACCAACGAGCGTACGCTGACGCTTTGGCTTAGCTGCTTGAGTAGTGGTCATATTATTTTCCGCCCTTCTCAGACAACAACGTATGCACGCGCGCGATGTCGCGACGAACCTTACGGAATTGACTGTGGTTGGTGAGCTGCTGAGTTGCCCGCTGCATACGCAGTCCGAACTGAGCCTTCAACAGGCTCTCGAGTTCTTGACCGAGTTCAGCAGCAGATTTAGCACGAAGTTCGCTTGCTTTCATATCGATTCCTTTTGACCCTTAGGCACCAATGTGCCGCGAGACGAAGGTGGTTGCAATAGGAAGCTTGGCGGCAGCAAGACGAAACGCCTCACGTGCCAACTCTTCACTAACGCCTTCCATTTCGTACAGCACTTTGCCGGGCTGAATTTCAGCAACCCAATACTCTGGATTACCTTTACCGTTACCCATCCGCACTTCTGCCGGTTTTTGTGAAATCGGCTTATCGGGGAAGATGCGAATCCAGATACGACCGCCACGCTTAATATGACGGTTAATGGCACGACGGGCTGATTCAATTTGACGAGCGGTTAAGCGACCACGACCGGTTGCCTTAAGACCAAACTCACCAAATGAAACCTGTGCACCGCGCGTAGCCAGGCCGGTATTACGGCCTTTCTGCTCTTTACGATATTTCCTGCGCGCTGGTTGCAGCATGCTTATTCTCCTTCTGGCGCAGGCGCGGCGTCAGCCTTGCGCGGCGCACGACCACGACCTGCGGGACGAGCTGCGCCTGCTGGACGTGCACCTTCGGGCTTGTCAGCTCGTGGTGCGCGACGCGGACGACGCTCTTCTTCGCGGGGCGCTGCGGTTTCAACGGCAGTTTCACCGTTGGCCAACATATCGCCTTTGTAAACCCAAACCTTAATGCCAATTACGCCATAAGTAGTGTGGGCTTCAGAGGTGCCATAATCAATGTTTGCACGCAAAGTGTGAAGAGGCACGCGACCTTCGCGATACCATTCAGTACGAGCGATTTCAATACCATTCAGGCGACCAGCACTCATGATCTTGATGCCTTGGGCACCCAGACGCATGGCATTTTGCATGGCGCGCTTCATGGCACGACGAAACATGATCCGCTTTTCAAGCTGTTGCGAGATTGAATCGGCAATCAGTTGAGCGTCTGTCTCTGGCTTGCGAATTTCTTCGATATTGACGTGAACAGGCACGCCCATCAAACGCTGCAAATCAGACTTGAGACCTTCGATGTCCTCGCCACGTTTGCCGATCACAACACCCGGACGTGCCGAGTAAATTGTAATGCGTGCATTTTTGGCAGGGCGCTCAATGACCACACGTCCAACTGAAGCAAGCTTCAGTTTCTTTTTCAGGTATTCGCGAACGCGAATATCGGAAAGAAGCATGCTACCGAAATCTTTACCGTCTGCGTACCACTTCGAGCCCCAATTACGTGTAACCGCAAGGCGGAACCCAATCGGGTGAATTTTCTGACCCATCGTGACTCCTTAAGCTCCGACCTTCACAGTGATGTGACAAGTCTGCTTTTCAATCTGGTTACCGCGCCCTTTGGCTCGTGCGGAAAAGCGCTTCATCGACTCGGCCTTGTCCACAAAAATCGTGGTGACCTTGAGTTCGTCGATATCTGCACCGTCGTTATGTTCGGCATTCGCGATGGCCGATTCAACGGCCTTCTTGAGAATACCTGCGGCCTTCTTGTTAGTGAAGGTCAGGATGTTTAATGCCTGAGCAACAGACTTGCCACGGATCAGATCCGCAACCAATCTAGTTTTTTGCGCAGAGATATGCACCCCACGGATAATGGCTGAAGTTTCCATTTCTTACCTCTTGGCCTTTTTGTCTGCTGCGTGACCTTTGAACGTGCGGGTCAGCGCAAACTCGCCGAGTTTATGGCCGACCATGTTCTCGTTAACATAAACGGGAACGTGCTGGCGACCGTTGTGAACCGCAATTGTCAACCCAACAAACTCGGGCAAAATTGTGGAACGGCGCGACCAGGTTTTGATCGGTTTTTTACCTTTTTCGGCAATAGCAACCTCGACCTTTTTGATCAAGTGTGCATCGACGAATGGGCCTTTCTTGACTGAACGTGACATGATTCGCCCTCTTATTTACGCTTGCGGCGTTGGACGATCATATTGTCCGTCCGCTTGTTGCTACGGGTCTTGTAACCCTTAGCTGGGGTACCCCATGGACTGCGTGGCTCTCCGCCTTCGCCAGTACGACCTTCACCACCACCGTGTGGATGATCAACTGGGTTCATGGCAACACCACGCACCGTAGGACGAATGCCGCGCCAACGAACAGCACCAGCTTTACCAATTTGGCGCAAGCTGTGTTCTTCGTTTCCGACTTCGCCAATGGTGGCTCTACATTCGATGTGCACTCGACGAACTTCACCCGAACGCAAGCGAACCTGCGCGTAAGTGCCTTCGCGGGCCAATAGCACCGCTGAAGCACCAGCTGAACGCGCCATTTGCGCACCCTTGCCAGGCAACATTTCGATGCAGTGAATTGTTGTACCCACTGGGATGTTACGAATAGGCAGCGTGTTACCAGTACGAATTGGAGCTTCGATACCAGAAACTAGCGTTGAGCCAACTTCAAGGCCACGTGGGGCAATGATGTAGCGACGCTCGCCGTCTGCGTAACAGAGCAGGGCCAAATGAGCAGTACGGTTTGGATCGTATTCAAGACGCTCAACCTTGGCGGGGATCCCGTCTTTGTTGCGCTTGAAATCTACCAAACGGTAGTGCTGCTTATGACCGCCGCCACGATGACGAATTGTGATGTGACCGTTGTTATTACGACCAGAACCACGGATTTTCTTTTCGAGCAACGATGCAACCGGCGCGCCTTTATGCAGGTTAGGTGTGACGACCTTGAGCATGCCACGACGACCAGGCGAGGTTGGCTTGGTTTTTAAGAGTGCCATTTAGTTGACCTCCGCCAGATTGATTTCTTGACCGTCTTTAAGCGATACGTACGCTTTGCGCTCGTTGCGACGACGACCAACAAACCGACCAAATCGTTTAGCCTTGCCTTTGCGATTCAACACCTGAACATCTTCAACTTGAACTTTAAACATCAGTTCGACAGCCGCTTTGATTTCAGGCTTGGTTGCATCTGCAATGACACGAAAGGCAACTTGGTTATTTTTCTCGGCAACGAAGGTGGCTTTTTCAGTCACGATCGGAGCCAGGATGATTTGCATTAGACGATGATCGTTCATGCCAGCATCTCCTCGAGTTGAGCAATTGCCGTTTTAGTGATCACAATCTTTTTGTAGTGAATCAAAGACAGTGGATCAGTGTTGCGTGGCTCAACCACGGCGACATGCGGCAAATTACGTGTGGCGAGGTAAACGTTTTCGTCAACTGAATCGGTAATGATTAACACTGACTCTGCCAAACCCATTAACTTGAGCTTGTCAGCAGCAAGTTTGGTTTTAGGCGAATCAAGCGTAAATGAATCGACGATTGAGATACGGTCTTCGCGGGCCAGCTGTGAAAGAATCGAACGCAAACCAGCGCGATACATTTTCTTGTTCACTTTTTGGCTGAAGTTTTCTTCAGGCGAATTTGGGAATATGCGACCACCCCCACGCCACAAAGGCGAGGACGTCATACCAGCACGAGCGCGGCCCGTACCCTTTTGACGGAAAGGCTTCTTCGTTGAATGGTGGACTTCAGCGCGTGTTTTTTGAGCGCGGTTACCAGAACGTGCATTTGCTTGAAAAGCAATGACGATCTGATGCACCAGGGCTTCATTAAAATCACGGCCAAATACTGTGTCAGGTGCAGCAAACGTTGCTGAAGACTGACCTTGATCATTTAGGAGCTTGATATCCATCGATTAGGCTCCTTTTTTGGCAGGGGCTTTGATGGCCGGACGCACGACGATATCGGCGCCTGCATAGCCAGGGACAGCGCCCTTAACCATCAACAGACCACGCTCGGCGTCAACACGGACAACATCAAGGTTTTGCACGGTGCGTGTGTCATCACCAAGGTGACCAGACATGCGCTTACCGGGGAAAATACGACCAGGATCTTGGGCCTGACCGATCGAGCCAGGAACGCGATGCGAACGGCTGTTACCGTGCGAGGCGCGTTGTGACTTGAAGTGGTGGCGCTTGATCGTGCCGGCGAAACCTTTACCAATTGTGGTACCGGTTACGTCGACTTGCTGACCGGCTTCAAACACGCTTTCGACAGCGACTACGCTACCAGGCGTAAATTCGGCTGCACGGGCAGGATCGAGGCGGAATTCTTTGAGGATACTTCCGGCTTCTACACCAGCTTTGGCATAGTGACCGGTTTGCGACTTGGCTACTCTGGAGGCGCGGCGCGCACCATAAGCGACTTGAATGGCGGCATAGCCGTCAGACTCAAGCGACTTAACTTGGGTAACGCGATTGTTCGACACGTCGAGTACTGTTACAGGAATGGACTCGCCATCCTCAGTAAAAATACGCGTCATGCCGACTTTGCGGCCCACCAGACCAAGCCGATGTGCGGCAGGCGTGGTTGTCGATTTCGACATCGTTTTCTCCGGGGTTGGACCCCAAATCCCGACTACGATTGGTCGGGGCTGATAAAACCCGAATATTTCGGGTGCTCATGTACTGCTGGGCTTTAAATATCCCTTTTATATTGCCAAAAAAACAGGCAAGTCTTGCATTCTAGCTTTTTTCTTTCACATCTGCAAGCGCAATCGGCTTGCAGATGAAAATCATCAGACGTTTAAGCCTATTGATTTATTGCAAAGCGATTTCAACATCAACGCCAGCAGGCAAATCAAGGCGCATCAGCGCATCAACTGTTTTATCTGTTGGATCGACGATGTCCATCAAGCGCTGGTGCGTACGAATTTCGAACTGGTCGCGTGAGGTTTTATTCACGTGTGGCGAACGCAACACATCAAAGCGACGAATGCGTGTTGGCAGTGGCACAGGGCCACGAACCACAGCGCCTGTGCGCTTGGCGGTATCAACAATCTCAGCGGCCGACTGATCAATGAGTTTGTAATCAAAAGCTTTCAGACGGATGCGGATTTTCTGATTTTTCATGATGATTTCCAAAGAGCGAATTACTGCGGACCAAAGGCCCGCAGTCTAAAAATTTACTTCAAGATTTTTGCAACGACGCCGGCGCCAACAGTACGGCCACCTTCGCGGATTGCAAAACGCAAGCCTTCTTCCATAGCGATCGGTGCGAGCAGCTTGATCGTCATCGAAACGTTATCACCCGGCAAGACCATTT
>JARXAG010000066.1 GCA_029866055.1 Burkholderiaceae bacterium | reverse complement strand
ATCCCTTCTGGCAAGCTTGACTTTGGCTGGAAGCTGTCAGGTGATCGTGCGGTCGCACCTCTGCAAGTATTTTCGGATACTTCACGTACTTGGTTGCAATGGCTGCCAGGTCAGATACTGCCGATCATCTTGGGCGCGACCGAGCAAGGCGAGCAGGTTTTAACCTATCTACGCCAAGGGCCTTACACCATCCTCGACGGGCACTGGCCCGCGTTGACTTTTCGCTCTGCACGCCAACAGGCGCGCGCTCGACGCGTAGACGCCTCGCTTGCCGCATCGGGCTCAGCGCACCATCCTGCGACGCAATACCCGTTAGCCCCGCAATACCCTTTGGGTTCACAACAGCAATTGAATTCACAACACTCTATGAGTGCACCACAGCAGTCAAGCGCACAACAGCAGCGTAGTTTGCAGCACTCGCCGAATTCGCCACAGCAGTCGGCTCAGCCGTCGCGACCATTTTTTTCTGTCAGTCATACTGACCTTCATCTCAGACAAGCGTTGATTCGTTGGGCCGGCCTGAGTGGATGGCGCTTTGAGCCCGAGCATTGGGCGGTGGATGTCGATATCCCCTTATCGGCCTCAGCAAAGTTTTCAGATGATTTCGTTTCGTCGGTGCAAGCGCTGCTCGCCTCGACTGAGCTGTCAGACCGCCCCTTGCAACCATGCTTTTATTCTAATCAGGTGTTACGAATCGTGCCAGTCGCCGAGCCCTGCGATCGTACCTTGGGCGACGGTACCTCAACATGACTAGGCCTTTTCTCCCAACTGCGTTGTCCGTCATTCTCACCGCGATGACGCTCAATGGTTGTGCCCTTCAGCAGCGCCTCAAGCAGCGCGATGCAGAGGCTTCACAGACGCGTCAGACGATTGCGCGCACGCAGTCAGCCTTTGAGGCTCGCACCAATAATCGAGCCCAGAAGCTCAAGGCTCAACAGGTCGAAAAGCCCTGGCTTGCGAGTCGCGCTGTCCCACTGTCGCGCGAGGTCACTCTGCCGGCAGCGCTGCGCGCCAAGGTCAACACCACCATGCTGTATCGCGGTGGCAAAAGTGACCTTGTGTTGTTGGCCGAGAGAATCACTCAAGCGACTGGTGTGCCGGTACAGATTAAACCTGAAGCACTACTGCCAGCCGAGAGTTTTTTGCCTCGACTCAGCGTCGGCACGATGACACCTGTTGTGGTGATGCCTCATCAAGTCTCGCTCGAGATGGGCCCGCAACCACTTCCCAAGATTCTTGATCAAATTTCAAAGCGCTTAAACCTAAGCTGGCGTTTTTACAATGGCGCAATCGAGTTCTATCGAACCCAGACTCAAGTGTTTGATGTGCGGTCGCTGACGCTTTCTGCCCAGGCTGACGCACGTCTAGGTCGGGGCGCTAACGCCAAGGCAGGGGGCTTTGACAGTACCTCAAGCACGTCGCTCAAGAGCACCGAGCAACATGCGCTTGAGGCAATCAAGTTGCGCCTCGAACCATTGTTAACGCGTGCGGGTGTCGTCGCCGCGCAACCCGGCGCGTTGAGCTCGTTGATTGTGACCGATACCCCCGACGCACTGCAGGCGGTCAGTCGCTTCATCGAGCGCGAAAACCGCACGTTAACGCGTCGTGTCCGTTTGATTTTTGAAGAGATCTCTGTGCAAACGCACGAAGATCTAGAGTTCGGTCTCGATTGGGATACGTTGTTTACGCAAGGCAACTTTGCCGTGGCCTTGTCTGCCCCTGTTGCGGGCGCGGGCGTTGGCGTGGCCCGAGCCGCACTCGACGCTGCCCACGGCCCCATGCAATCTTCCAAGCTAATCGTAAGCGCCTTGGCCAAGTACGGGACCGTCGTACGTCATGTGTCGATGCCAGTGCTCACGCTCAACAGACGTCCAGTGACTCACGCGATTCGAACAACTTTTTCGTACATCGATCAAGTCAAAACGTCTGGAGGTAGTGCGTCGGGCGTACCGGGTGCAGGCAGTGGCCTGCCCTCGATGTCGGTGAGTCAAAAAGAAGAAACCGTTGGGTCGTTTTTGACGCTTGTGCCAGATGCCCAAGATGATGGGCAGATTCTACTGTCGCTTGCCTATGACAACACGGTTGCGCAACCACTTAAAACGCTGACGATTGGCGAGCCAAGCAGCCGCATGCAGATTCAACAAATCACCATCGACGGTAATGGCACCGTGCAACAAGTTGCACTGCGACCCGGGCAACCCATGTTGGTGTCTGGTTTTGAGCAACGGCAAGGCGAAGCAGACCGCGCACGTTTAAGTGCAGATGCGCCAATCGTCTTCGGTGGAAGCGATCGCGCCAAACACAGCAAGACAATTACGCTAATTGTCATTACGGCTCAAGTTGAAGAGGGTTTTTAACGTGAATGCCTCGACTGAACACTCGTCAACGCCTCAAGTCAAACCCCTTGCAAAAACAGTGGTTGTGCGTAATGCCTTTGGTCAACCGGTGATCTTTGGTATGGATTGGACTGCAGTGGTTGGCGGTCAACCCTTAAAGCTGGCCAGAAAGCATGCACGCCTTGTACGAGCCACACACTATGTGCTGATTGGCGCACCCGCGATGACCGTTGGGTCTGTTCAGCTCGAACGGCAATACTTTGCACAGTCTTGCGGAATCTATTCGGCAGCCGCACTGTTTTCTGTCGCGTATCCTAGTTCGGCAGTCGCATGCCTTGTGCGTTTTGAAGAGGGCGGCTGCTGGATGGTGGCGTCGCACTCGGGTTCGATCATTTCCGCAACAGACCGTTGGTTTGTAGATTCCCAAGCCGCTCTTGAAGCACTAGATGCTATCCGCGTGCGCTTTCCAAATTTGGTGGTCTATGAAGAGCTCGTCGCAAGTTCAGCGCAACTGCCAGTCTGGCTCAATGATAAGTGCTCAGAGCAAGCGCGAGTGTCTGCGTATCAGGCTGCGCGGCTGGGGGGTAAGTCTCGTGTTGCAGCACTGGTGCTCATTGTGGCGACGGGTCTTTGGGTCCGCTTGGTTGAGCAAAGCTCCGAAGAGGGCACGACCGTCACTCAGGCGCACCCCGGTCAGCGTTGGCTCGACACGATGGGGCAGTACGCCCAGCAACATCCAGTGCACAGATTTGCAGATCTGATGCAAGTCATGACAGCCTGGCGTCGCGTTCCGTTTGATCCTGCAGGCTGGCAACTCTTGCGAGTGCAGTGCGAGCCAGTGTTAAGCGATTGGTCGTGTGCGGCACATTATCGTCGTCAGCACCGCTTTGCATTAAATCAGCATCTTGTTGCCGTCAAGCCAGGTGACTGGGAGTTTCACGCCGTGGCGCTTGATCGCGCCACGCTGACTTGGAGTTTGCTGCAAGCTGGGCAGCCATTCGATTTTTCTCAAGAACCTTTGCGCGTTGATTGGATGACGAGCTTGCAGCAGTTGAGTCCCTTGTTTGAACATATTCAAGTTGGGCTAGCCGCTAAGCTGCCAATGAATGCACCGGTCGATTCGCAAGGTCGTGTACTTGAGCGGCCTGTGAGTTTGCCAAATTGGCACCAACGCTCGCTCGCCTTAAAAGGGCCGCTGCGCGCAATGACTGCGTTGCAAGAGTTGACTGCACCGGTCCGCTGGCGCAGTGCGACGCTTGAGGTCGGCAATATTTCAGGGCAAGAACTGACGCGCAGTGCCCTAGTTGTACAACTGATCGGAGACCTGTTTGAACACATTCCATAATAAGTCTGTGAGCCGTCTTAGGCGATTTTTATGTATTGCCGCGATGGCAGTGTTATTCAATGGCACTGCGGCCTTGGCGCGCGAACAGGCCACGCAGCAATCGACGATTGACGAGTTACTGCGACTTGACTCGCAAGCTGCCTTATTGGCCGCCAGAAAAAATATTTTCGGGATCACACAGCACCCTCAAGCAGGCTCTGGTGCAGACGTTGTTCGCCCTGAGAGCAATCAGGTTTTGGCCATTTATGGCGTCGGCAAGCTCTTGACCGCCGAGGTGCTCTTAGATTCAGAGCCCCATGTTTTTAAGCATTCCCGGGCTCGGCCCGTATGGGGGCCATCTTTGCAATACAGACTTGAGCGAATTTTGCCGCCTTGCGTGTATTTAAAAAAATCCGGTCAAGCGCAAGTCATCTGTTTGCGCAAAGGCCCTTAATTGAAAGCCACTGTAGTGCTGACGTGACTGCCAAAGGATTTTTTTACGATGCTCAATCGATTCGTCAATCGAACACAAACTGAAATCGCAACTCACGCACCAGCGTATGTTGCGATCCCCACACGCGAAGCCTTGATGCAGTTATCGCCGGCTTTTGTGCGCTCACTGGCGCATGAGCTTGCTGTGCTCGGCTTACAAGGTCGGGTGTGCCCAGTATGTTTCTCGGATGGTAGTGCTGGTGTGTTTACCCTGCCCGAGTATTGTTACGACGATCAGACTCGCGCAGTGCTTGACCTGCTCAGACGTCGAGGGTTGCGTTTGAACGAACCGCAGCTTTTCGTGTTGCCCCCGGCACTGTTGCTCGCGATTGATAAGTCTGCAGATGAACATCACGCGGCAACCTCTAATGTTTATACAGACCGACAGACCCAACAGGGTGCGCTCTCGGCGGCGTTTGATGCTGTCTTACGCTGGGGCGTTGTACGTCAGGCAAGCGACATACACTTTAACGTTAACCGCAATCGCTATTCGTCACCCGTTTTCTTCACGCTAGCGGGGCGCTACGTGTCGCCGCCCGAGTTCTCTAACCTGCCCACGTCAACCGTACTCGACATGCTCGCAGTGGCGTGGATGGATGTCGAAGGCGGTAACGGCGCAGTGTTTGATCCGATGATCGAGCAACAAGGGCGCTTGAGTCGCACCGTCGATGGTCAAAGGCTGTTGCTTCGGTGGGCCTCGCTCGCGACCGATGTGGGCCCTTCGGTATGTCTGCGGCTGTTAGTGATGGACGAGTCCAAGCTGACCCCAGATCTTCAGGCGCTAGGCTACTTGCCCGAGCAGATTGCACTGTTTGAAAGGCTTGAACTGACCGACGGTGGCGCTGTTGTGTTGGCCGGTACCGTGGGTTGCGGAAAATCCACCACGATTGCAACGCTGATGCGTGCGATTGCTGCTGAGCGCAAGGTCATTACCCTTGAGGATCCAGCCGAGTACTTGATCCCTAATGCCTTGCAAAATACTGTCTGCAGAAGTTTTTCAGAGCAAGACGAACACGCCTTTGATGCCAAGCTCAAAGCGATCAAACGCTCGGCCATGAACGATTTGCTGATCGGAGAAATCAGGGATCATACGACGGGTCGCGCTTTTATGGATTTGGCCGCGTGCGGCGTGAATCTTTACACAACAGTGCACGCGGGGTCGGCGCTCTTGATACCCGATCGGTTAGCGTCAAGTTTTATTGGTGTTGCCCGAGATTTATTAGCGACACCAGGTGTGCTCAAGCTGTTGGTGTTTCAGGCGCTGATGGTCAAACTGTGCTCCAGTTGCTCGCTGACCATTGAGCAGGCGCGGCAGCAACCACAGTGGCGCGGCGTTGCGACTCAAGCGGGTAGTCACAGCCGGCTAGAACGTTGGGTCAACAGCATCGAGGCAAACTTCGGGGTGTCGCGCAGCGCTCTGAGATTTCGCAATGACCAAGCCTGCTCAGCGTGTACTCATTCAATTGCGAGTTTGCGCGGTACGGCAGGGCGTACGGTTGTCGCCGAAATGATTGAACCGCTACGTGAGCCAGAGTTTCTCGAGGGCGTTAAGAAACAAGACGGTGTCGGTCTGTATCGCTGGTTTACCCAAAGAAATCAGCAGGCGCTTATTGCCTGCGAGCCGCAACGTCAATCGGCTCGACAAATTGCGATGTACAAAATGGCACAAGGCATGTTGGATCCGCGCGATGTGCAGGCACGGTTTGGTGGCTTGGATACGACGGTCTCGCAGCGGGGGATGCGTGCGTAAGATACTGTTTAGATTGCAAGAGTATTGTCGGGCGACGCAACTCTCAGACTTGCGTATGCGTGTTGCAGCGAATCAGTTTCGTTCGTTGCGCGCTGATTATTATGATTACCTCGCCGAGATGATCGCAATGACCTCAGGAGCCAAAACGCTGCTGAGTATTTTTGAAGATGACGCTCAGCGCTATCACGGTCTCGGCGCGCGGGGCATTCTATCGCGTCATTGGGCAAAGCAGTTTCCTAAAAGTGGCGGTGATCTGTTTACCACCTGGTTTGGCTCGTTACCAACAGAAGATCTAGTGGCCGTACAGGCTGCCCAATATGCCGGCTCGGGCGCCTTGACGCAGACGATGCGGCAGTTAGCGGCAGTCGTGCGCACCACTGACGCAGCGAGTCAGGCGTTTATTCAAACGGTATGGGTTGGTTTGGTTGGCGTCGTGGTGGCTATTTGCGCGATATTTTCGATTCCTGTGTTGACTGCCGACCATTTAGCACGCGTGTTTTCTGAAGTGCCACCCGAGCTCTATCAGCCCTGGTCGCGTGCACTGTTTGCCACCTCTGAGTGGTTAAAGCTCTTGTGGCCCTTATTGTTGTTTTTGGCGGTAGGTGGTGTGACAACGGCTGTTTGGTCGTTGCGCCACTGGTGCGGTGCGGCTCGCAGCTTGGCCGATCAATGGGGTATTTGGCGCTTGTATCGAGTGGTGCAAGCAGTCAGATTTTTGTCGTTGTTGGCGGTGTTGCTCAAGCCTCGGGGTAATACCGGTGCGCGCTTGCGCGAAGCACTTTTGATCCAGCAGCGCGGCGCGCTGCCCTGGCTCAATCATCATCTCGAAAAAATGCTGATGCGTATTGATACCGGCGCCTTGGCGATCGAGGCGCTAAATACCGGCTTAATTGATCGTGAAACATGGTGGTACTTCACCGATATGGTGCATACGCTGGGGCTTGATGAAGGCCTGCAACGAACCAAACATCGATTAGCGGTGCACACCGTGCAGCGCTTGCAAAGGCAGGCGATGACCCTGCGTTGGTTGTTACTGCTCTCGGCGGTTGTGGTGGTGTTCGCGATCGCGTTTTGGCATTTCCGGGTGTTCGACGAACTCAGGCAGGCGTTGAGTTTGTATTACGCACGCTGATGATTCTTGTTTGACCGATTCAACCTGTTTAACTTCGGAGTTTCTGCGATGAATACACCTCTTTTGAGGCGCGCCGACGATTTGATCGTCAGTTTGATGCAAACACCTTTGTCTTTGCCCGAGCAACGCGCGCGGCGCTTTTCTGCACAACGAGGATTTTCGTTGATTGAGATTTCAATTGTGACCACGTTAATGATGTTGATCGCAATTATCGGGATTCCAGCGATTCAAGGTTATGTGATTGAAAACAAAGTGCCGCGCGTCGCCGAAGAGATGCAGCGCTTTGTTGCACGTATGAAAGCGAATACCAACGGTTTTGGTGCAAGTCCGTATCTTGGGTTAGATAGCGGTGCTTTAGCCAACGCGTTGCGCTCTTCGAGCGTGGTGTCGGTGACGGGCTTCGGGCCTCGCGCAAGCGTTGCGCATGGTTTGGGTGGTACGGGGCATTCTGGACGCGGGGTGATCTCTGTCGAGCCGCAAGCTGTGGCCGGAGGATCGAGTGGGTCGGCTTTTTCTCTGACATTAAATGACGTCAATCAGGCGGCTTGCCCCGCGCTCGCCTCGATTTTGCAACGCTTGGCCGAGGTGGTGACGATTGCTGGGGCCAGCGGCCCGATGATGGTGAAGAACACCTTGACCGAACCAAATATGCCCTACAACCCGGTGCTGGCTGATGCACAGTGTGTCAGCGGCGATCGCAACACGTTTGTCTTTACGATACGCTAGCCATGAGCGACGCCAAGCGCGAGGGCGGTTTTGCCTTACTCGAACTGATTATCGCCATGGCGCTCGCTTCGTTGCTCGCGTTGTGGGGCGGGTCATTTTGGATGCAACAGGCTGAGGATGCGGCGGCTCAGTCCACCGGAACGTGGCTGCTGACACTTAAAAAAGCGGTTGATCAGATGCTTGTGCGTCAGGCGGATCTGCTGGTGGGGATTGTGCAGGCCGAGCCCGGGGGGTCGGGCTATCGCGATATCTGGCATCCCACGATTGCAGAGTTGATTGCGGCAGGGCACTTGTCAACAGGCTTTCCGAGCAGACCTGCCTTAGGGTACGAGGCGCGGGTGCGTGTGTTTCCGCCCCAAGGGGCATGCCTAACAAGAGGCTGCAAAATTGAAGCCTTGGTCTGGGCGCAACCCGGCGCAGGGCAACTGCGCCAGGCCAATGACACCAACCGGCTCGGAAAACTGTTGACAGCTCTCGAAGGGCAGGGGGCCTCGGTTCATCCATTTTTACCCCAGCGTATCAAGGGTTCAGTTGTTGATCGGCCGAACCCCCCAAGCGCTGAACTGGCACCCTTACCAATCGGTACGATTGCAGCCTTGAGCTTCTACGACTCGACGCAATATGCCCATTTTGTTCGGCAGCAAGACCTGCGCGATACCGTGCTCAAGGGAAAGCTTGAGGTGGCTCAAGAGATCAGCACGCCAGCAGATGTCGTGGCGGGTGCTTCACTGCGTGCTGGTTCTAGGATCTCGGCCGGCGAGTATCTGCAGGTCGGTGCGCTGGCAGTCGAGGGCAACGTATGCGAAGCGCCGGGGTTGATTGCCCGAGGTGCGGATGGCAATCTCTTGTCATGCCATCAGGGACGCTGGCAGCTTTCTGGCGCTAGTTTCGGTGGTGTATTTTTGACACATAGTTGGCGTTCTTGCCACGGTAATCGACATCTGGCAGAGTTTTTGCCCTGGAATCTGGGTGGCGTCAGTCTGGTGAATCCCAAAACTGGCGAATGTAATTGCCCTGCGGGGTTTTCGCCGATGCTGCTTGCTGCCTGGGGCTTTCAAGACCATCAATCGGGCGAATATCGCAGCTTTATGTGTCTGCGGTAGCTCAATGGGCGGGTTCGGACATAGCCTTTATACTAGGCGCTTAAATCCAAAGGGTTGCATCGTTTTGGCGGTGTGATGGTCTGCTTACTTTATTTCAGTGCTGCGCGATGAAAACGTCCGAAATCCGTCAAAAATTTTTGCAATATTTTCAGTCTCAGGGGCACACCGTTGTCGCCTCTTCGTCACTGGTGCCTGGTAACGACCCGACCCTGTTGTTTACCAATTCGGGCATGGTACAGTTTAAAGACGTTTTCACCGGTAAAGATTCGCGTCCCTACACGCGTGCGACGTCTTCGCAACGTAGTGTGCGTGCGGGTGGTAAGCACAACGACCTTGAAAACGTTGGCTATACGGCACGTCATCACACCTTTTTTGAGATGTTGGGCAACTTCAGTTTTGGTGATTATTTCAAGCACGATGCCATCAAGTTTGCTTGGGCGATGCTGACAGAGGTGTACGCCTTGCCTAAAGAAAAGCTTTGGGTCACCGTTTATCAAGAAGACGACGAGGCTTACGGAATCTGGCAAAACGAGATCGGTGTCCCAGCCGAGCGCATCATCCGTATTGGCGACAACAAGGGCGCGCGTTACGCCTCAGATAATTTTTGGCAAATGGCTGATACCGGCCCTTGCGGCCCTTGCACCGAAATTTTTTACGATCACGGCCCTGAAATTTGGGGTGGTCCGCCTGGCTCGCCCGAAGAAAACGGCGATCGGTATATTGAGATCTGGAACCTCGTCTTTATGCAGTTCGAGCGCGACGCAACCGGTACGTTGACGCCGCTTCCTAAGCCTTGCGTCGATACCGGGATGGGGCTTGAGCGCTTGGCTGCGGTGTTGCAGCACGTGCACTCGAATTACGAGATTGATTTGTTTGTCGCGCTGATTGCTGCCGCTTCACGTGAAACGGGTTGCAAAGACTTAGCCCACAACTCACTCAAGGTGATTGCCGACCACATTCGTGCTTGCAGCTTTTTGATCGTCGATGGCGTGATCCCAAGTAACGAAGGGCGAGGCTATGTGTTGCGGCGTATCGTGCGCCGGGCCTTGCGTCATGGCTACAAGCTGGGCCAAACCAAGCCGTTCTTTTATTTGTTGGTCAAAGATCTTGTCAAAGAGATGGGCGAGGCTTACCCCGAACTGGCAAAAACGGCGACCCGCGTTGAACAAGTGCTGCGCCAAGAAGAAGAGCGTTTTGGCGAAACCCTTGAGCATGGCATGAAAATTCTTGATGTTGCGCTAGCGGCCTTGCCCGCGGCCAAACCGGGCAGCCAAACGCTGCCAACGCTTGATGGCAACACTGTGTTTACGCTGTATGACACCTACGGGTTTCCTTTTGACCTGACAGCTGATATTTGTCGAGAGCGCAATGTCGAGGTCGATGAAGCTGGTTTTGATAAGGCGATGGATCGCCAGCGCGATCAAGCTCGCGCGGCCGGCAAGTTCAAAATGGCCGAGGGCTTGGTCTACCAAGGAGCCTTGACCCAGTTTGAAGGGTATGAGCATCTGCAAACTGAGGCAACGGTGTTGGCGCTTTATGTAGGCGGTGCACCCGTTGAGCAAATTTCGGCGGGTCAAGACGCGATCGTGGTGCTTGATACGACGCCGTTTTACGCCGAGTCGGGTGGGCAGGTTGGTGATACGGGTCAATTACTCGGCGCTCAGGGTGCCGCCTCGTTTGCCGTGCTCGATACACAAAAAATTCAGCCTAACGTGTTTGGCCATCATGGCAAGCTCACGGTCGGTGCACTCAATCTTGGGCAAGTCGTGAGCGCTCAGGTTGATGCTGAGTATCGCGCCCGCACCGTTCGCAACCATTCGGCCACACACCTCATGCACAAAGCCTTGCGCGAAGTGTTGGGAGGCCATGTGCAGCAGCGCGGTTCGTTGGTGGATGCTGATAAAACCCGTTTTGACTTTGCACACGATGCACCGATCTCTGACGCTGATATCGCTGAAGTCGAGGCCTTGGTCAACGCTGAGGTGCTGGCAAACAATGCCGCGCAGGCCCAGGTGATGTCGTATGACGACGCCGTCAAGGGCGGCGCAATGGCCTTGTTTGGCGAAAAATACGGTGACACTGTGCGCGTGCTTGATATTGGTTTTTCACGCGAATTGTGCGGCGGCACCCACGTTGCCCGCACCGGTGATATCGGTTTGTTTAAAGTGGTCTCTGAAGGTGGTGTGGCTGCCGGTGTGCGACGCATCGAAGCCGTCACGGGCGGCAATGCGTTAGCCTGGGTACAAAATCTGAATGCGACCGCACAGCGCGCTGCCGCCGCACTTAAGACACAACCAGCCGAATTGCCCGAGCGTATTGCGCTACTTCAAGAGCAACTCAAGGCAGTTGAAAAAGAGCTCGAGCAAGCGCGCGCCAAACTGGCTTCAAGCGCCGGTAATGCGTTAACGGATCAGGCGCTCACACTTGCCGCCGGGTTCAAGCTGTTGGTCACCGAAGTGCAGGGCGTTGATCCCAAAGACTTACGCTCGATGGTTGATCAACTCAAAGATCGTCTCAAATCTGCCGTGGTGTTGTTGGCCGCGCGCTCAGCCGATGGCAAAATTAGTTTGGTGGGCGGCGTGACCGCCGATTTGTCAGGCAAAATCAAAGCGGGCGATTTGGTTGGTTTTGTGGCAACTCAGGTTGGTGGCAAAGGTGGCGGACGCCCTGACATGGCGATGGGCGGTGGCACCGATTTAGCGGCACTGCCCGGCGCGTTGGCAAGCGTGAAAGCGTGGGCCGAGTCGCGTTAAGATAATTGCACACGTGTCGCCCTAGGTCAGTGACGATTCAAGGGCTAAACGTGTTCAGTTCCTGATAGCCCGACGACGCATGTAAGGTTCACAATGACAGATTCTTCTTTCGGCAGCACCCCCGAGTTTCAGCACACCGTTGACGCGGTTGGGCTGGCTTGCCCGCTGCCGATTTTGCGGGCAAAAAAAGCACTTGCCACAATCTCGCCGGGCGAGGTCTTACGTGTGATCACGACTGATCGCGGCGCGGTTCGCGATTTTCAGGCCTTTTGCCGTCAAACCGGCAACGAGCTGTTGACTCAAGTCGATGAGGTTGAACGGGTCACGCATTACCTGAAGCGGCGCTTGAAGCCGGCAGTAGCAACGTCCTAGCTTTTTGGCAAAAGCCTGCATTAGCAACCTCTTAGCCGGCTGGCAAAAGTCGGTTGTCGAAACTCTCTGGTTTTCGGCAAAAGGGTGCTATACTGCTAGACTTTCCTGAACATTTTCAAGGTATTACCTATGGTCGTGATTCGCCTGGCCCGTGGCGGCTCCAAGAAGCGTCCTTTTTACAACCTCGTAGCGACTGATTCTCGTGATCGCCGTGACGGTCGTTTTATTGAGCGCGTTGGTTTTTATAACCCCGTTGCCAATGCAAACGAAGAGCGCCTGCGTATCGCGCTTGACCGCGTCAGTCACTGGACTGGTGTTGGTGCTCAGTTGTCTCCAGCGGTTGCCCGCTTGGTTAAAGACTTCTCTGCCAAAGTCGCGACAGCGGCTTAATCGATGGCTGTTGATGGCGCCGCAACAGCGCCAGATGATCTGATCGAACTAGGTCGGATCATTTCAGCCTATGGTGTTCGCGGTTGGGTCAAGATTCAACCGCATTCTGCTCAAGGGACTGTACTTCGCGCCGCACCCGTGTGGTGGTTGGTCGCGCCCGTTGCGCCTTTGGCTAAGCCTGGCGCGCCAGTGCCTCACAAGGTCAAACAGGTGCGCCCGCAGGGCTCAACGGTTGTCGCCGACCTTGAAGGCGTTGGCGAGCGAGATTTGGCCGAAAGCTTGCGCGGTTATACCGTCTTAGTCTCTCGACAACACTTTCCTAAAGCGCAAACAGACGAGTACTACTGGGTTGATCTAGTGGGCTGTCAGGTGTTTGGCGCCGAGGGCTTATTGGGTGTCGTGCATGAGGTCGTTGATAACGGCGCCCACGCGCTTCTCAAAGTACACCGCCAGCAAGCACAAGACGCAGCAGAGCCGCTCGCGTTGCTTGATGCAAAAGGCAAACCGCAAGAAATACTCGTGCCTTTTGTGGCCGCTCACGTGCAGCATGTTGATATCGCCGCGCGTCGAATCGATACCGATTGGCCTGCAGACTTTTAGAATCGCTGCGATGCGAATCGATCTCGTCACTTTGTTTCCTGAAATGTTTAGCGTGGTTCGCGACCTTGGCGTGACGGGCCGCGCGCACGGTAATCAACTCTGGTCTTTGCACACCCATAGCCCGCGTGATTACACCGAAGATGTGCATCGCACGGTAGACGACCGCCCCTATGGCGGTGGGCCTGGCATGGTCATGATGGCCGAGCCGTTAACGCGCGCTCTCTCGGTGATTCGCACCCAGCGAGCGACGCAAGATCTCGCTGGGCAAGATCAAGACACACAAGAACAAGACGCACAAGAACAAGACGCACAAGAACAAGCGACTCAAGAGCACGTCGCGCAAAAACAAGCCACAACAGGTCAAGCCCCAGTAGTG
Source organism: Burkholderiaceae bacterium (assembly GCA_029866055.1). GTDB lineage: Bacteria > Pseudomonadota > Gammaproteobacteria > Burkholderiales > Burkholderiaceae_B > Zwartia. The sequence continues at coordinate 1,348 of JARXAG010000066.1, read as the reverse complement.
TTGCTCTCACCGATTGGTAAACCCTTTGATCAAGCGCAGGCCCAGCGTCTGGCGCATTCAGCAGGCGCGATTTTTATCTGTGGTCGCTATGAAGGCATTGATCAACGGTTTATTGATCAGCATGTCGACGAGCAGTGGTCGCTTGGTGATTTTGTTTTGTCGGGCGGCGAGATCGCGGCTTTAGCGATGATCGACGCCGCAGTCCGCTTGTTGCCGGGCGCCTTGAATCATGGGCAATCGTCAGCGCAAGACTCTTTTCAAGAGTCGTTGTCGGGCTTGTTAGATAGTCCGCACTACACTCGCCCCGAAAACTTAAACGGCCAAGCTGTGCCCGCTGTATTGCTGTCAGGTAACCACGCAAATATCGCGCGCTGGCGGCGCGAGCAATCGCTGGCCATCACGCTGGCTAACCGGCCAGACCTGCTTGAGCAGGCACGCGCTCGCGGCTTGTTGACCAAGGCCGACGAGCGGTATTTGCTGACCTTGGTCGCGCCTTAGGCATTGAGCGTTGCTTGGCGACTTAGCGCGACCCTTGACCCCTGATGATTTTCATTCGAGATCTGGGCCCGAGAGCCCAGGTAGCGAGCATGGCGACAGTCTGTATCTGGCCAGAGCTCACTGGGCAAGCTTGAGATCGCCCCAGGTCAAACTGTGAGGCGATCTCTTAGCCTAGCGAGAGGAGCCCAGCGCAGATCATCCCAGTTTGTCGCGTTGAGCCTGCACTTGCTTGAGCGTATCGCCAAACTGTTCAACTCGTTGCTTTTCTTGCTCAACCACGGCAGCAGGTGCTCGCGCAACAAACGATTCGTTGGTCAGCTTTGCCTGCGCTTTGGCAATTTCACCAGACAGACGTGCGATCTCTTTGTCTAGGCGCACGCGTTCGGCAACCACATCAATTTCGACCTTCAGCATCAGGTGAGTATCGCCCACCACTTGCACGGGCGAGCCGTCATCTGGCAGTTCAGTGACAACTTCAACGCCCGACAATTTGGCGAGCGCCGCTACATAGCCCGCATGCTCGGTGAGCATCGCTTGGGGCCCTTTTGCAATGAGTGGCACTCGCGCAGCGGGCGACAGATTCATTTCGCCGCGTAAGGCTCTGACAGCTTCAATCTGACCTTTCAATAAGGCAACCCGAGCAGTAGCCGTAGGGTCGACCGCTTCAAGGTTTGGTTGTGGAAACGGTTGAATCGAAATGCTGGTGACATCGGTGGCGACGCGTTTGCCCGCCACCAGCGACACCTTTTGCCAGAGCTCTTCAGTGATGAAAGGCATGATCGGGTGAAGCAGACGCAATACCGCCTCAAGTACCCGAATCAAGGTCCGGCGCGTAGCGCGTTGTTGCTCG
>JARXAG010000140.1 GCA_029866055.1 Burkholderiaceae bacterium | reverse complement strand
TGATCATTGAGGGTTCGTTCCATGGCACACGCACTAAGGGCGTGACATTGGTGGTTGAAATGGCGGTAAGCATTGGCACGACGTCTGAGTAATCAATGCAACCGTGCTGCATATCGACGCAAAGCCCGTCGTCTCCGGTGTGGGCCATCACCTCGGCAGGAAAGCAACCAGGGATAGATAGCCAGGCACCAACGGTGGGTTTGCCTTCACGCCATAATTTTTTTAGATTGTTCATACGCATAGCGAGTTCTCCTTGAATTGTCTCGTGTCTTAATATAGCCTTGTTTCAGCGAACAGATTGAATACACTTCAGCCTACATAGAATATTTGACCACTTGTTTGGCTGATTGAGCAGGGATTCAATTCAACAGGTTTTGGATGATCGCCACTATATGCGATCAAAGATAAAAAAGGGATCGAAGATGAGCCTCATTACACGCGTAGAAGTGCATGAATTTGAGTTTGATGCTCAAAACTTGTCGCGACAGGGGATGGCGCAGTCGGTGACCTTTAAGCGAGGCTCGACGGTCCGTCTCTCTAAGTTTGCGATTGTGATCCAGACTGCTGACGGCGGGCGGGGTGAGTACGTTGCCCAGTGGGTCGCGACGCGCTCGAGTCTTGGTCAGTTATTGATGCTTTGCCCCCGAATCATCGGCAAAGACGCTCGCGAGCGAATCGCCATCTACGAAGATCTTAAGCGTGACATTCGACAGTTTGATCACATGGGCCATGGGTGCCTGGATATCGCTCTTTGGGATTGGGCCGGGCGCCACTATGGGGCTTCAGTGACTGAGCTACTTGGTGGCTACCGCAAGCGCTTGCCGGCCTACGCCAGTACGTATCATGCTGATCGCAACGGCGGACTTGATTGCAAAGAGGCCTTCGTTGATTTTGCCGAACATTGCTATGCCTTGGGCTATCGAGCCTTCAAAGTACATGGCTGGAACGATGGCAACGCACGCGAAGAGGCGGCCAACGTGCTGCATTTGGCTAAGCACGTGGGTGATCGTTTGACCTTGATGCTAGACCCTGCCTGTGAACTCAGAACCTTTGCAGATGCGTTGCACGTGGGGCGCGCGTGCGATGAAGGTAATTACTTTTGGTACGAGGATCCCTACCGAGACGGAGGCGTGTCTGCGTTTGCACATAAACGTTTACGCGAAATGCTCAAAACCCCGTTGTTGATGACCGAGCATGTTAGAGGTGTTGAGCCCAAAGCCGATTTTGTCTTGGCGGGCGGCACTGACTTTTTGCGAGTCGATCCAGAATACGACATGGGGATTACGGGTTCATTAAAGATCGCGCACATGGCAGAGTCACTTGGGCTAGATTGCGAGATTCATGCAAGCGGACCAGCACACCGTCATTTAATGGCGGCAATGCGCAACACAAACTACTACGAAGTTGCGTTAGTGGGGCCCGACTGCCCGAATGCGCTTGCGCCAATTTACACCTGCGGATACACCGATCAACTTGAATGTGTGGGGGCGGATGGCTGTGTGTCAGTGCCGACTGAGCCCGGGCTAGGGGTGACCTACGATTGGGAGTTTATTGGTCGCAATCGAACTCAATTGCATGTGTTTGAATAGCGGTTGTTGACAGTGGTGGCTGCGATCCTCGGGTTAGAAAACCCGATAATTCGTTGCCTGCAGTGCTACCCAGATGGCGCACTCGTCATACTAAAAATATAGTTTGCGTCATCTGAAGCGCCTGTAGTACAGTGAATTAGCAAAAAACTGAGTGGCTATGACCACCTACATTCACGTTCAATTCAAACCATCGTGGCAGAGACAAACTATGAAAATCGCTCGCTCGTTTACAAAATTCGCCCTAGCCGCTGCGTTGACAACCTTGTCGATGGCCGCAGCAGCCCAAGTGACGTTGCGTTTTGGTCATGCAAATAGCCCCGGCGAGGTCGCCTATGACCTGTATCAAGAATTTGCCAATAACGTCAATAAAAAATCAAATGGTCAGCTAAATATTCGAGTGTTCCCGTCTGAGCAGCTCGGCAAAGAGGTTGATTTGCTGCAGCAGCTCAAATCAGGTGCGCTTGATATTTCGACACCCTCGATGCCGACGTTGAACATTATGGTGCCGGCTTTTGAAATGCCTAGTGCTCCATTTTTATGGAAAGACTGGAAAGAAGCCGAGGCTGTGATTCGTGGCGCCGCCATGGAGCCGATCTGGACAGAGCTAAAAGATAAACACAACATTGTGCCTCTGACGAAGATTTGGTACTGGGGCTGGCGCAACTTTACGTTTACCAGCAAAGAGGTGCGTAAGCCCGAAGATATGGCAGGTTTAAAAGTGCGTGTGCCTGAGTCGCCTATCTGGGTCGAGATGGTGCGCGGTTTTGGTGCTGCACCGACGCCTATTCCTTTTGGTGAGGTGTATACCGCGCTGCAACAAAAGACGGTTGATGGTCAAGAAAACCCGATCCCAACGATTTTTTCACGTAAGTTCTATGAGGTTCAGGGTGTGTTGACCATGAGTCGTCACATGCTGCAGAACAATACGTTGCTGATCAACAAAGCGAGTATGGCCAAACTCAAACCAGAGTTGCAAAAGCTGTTAATCGACGAAGCTGAGGCGGCCTCTGCCATTAATACCCAGAAGCAACAAGCGCTTGAAGTGTCAATGCTCGAAGACATTCGTAAATCGGGTAAGACCAAAATTATTGCAGACCCAGATCGTGATGCCTTTGCTGCAAAGATGCAGGCCGTCTATCCAAAACTTGAAGCCCGCTGGGGAACCGAGAACTGGAAGCGCGTACGCGCTGAGATTGATCGGATACGCGCTGCCAAATAAGGGCAGTGATGTTTCACACTGTCAAACGCCTGGGTAATGGTTTAGCTTGGCTTGAAGACGTCTTGGTGATGTGGACGGTGGCGATTATCGCCGTCCTGCTAGGGCTTGGTGTGATTTTGCGTTACGTCTTCAATAATCCCTTGACCTGGGCCGAAGAGTTTGTGGTGACCCTATTTGTCTGGTCGGTGATGTTTGGCATCCCGTCGGCCTTGCGGTCTCGCATGCATATTCGCATCGATGTTTTGATTTTGCGGCTTAAGCCTCAAGCGCGCAGATGGGTTGGCATGTTGGCTTGTGTAGCGGGTGCTGTGATTTTGTCTGCAGCAGTTTATGCAGGTGTGTCTTACACGCTGAATGTGTGGGGAAGTAACACACCAATGCTAGGTTATTCGATGGGCTGGATTTTTATTTCGATGCCAATCGGATTCGCACTCACCCTATTGCATGGCGCAATCATTTTGATCGACGAAGGGCCCGAGGTCGTATTTCAAAATGCGACAGAAACAGTCATTGATATGGCTCAGACTTAATCCATAAGTGATATTCATTTCATGTTGACCCTTCTGCTCTGTGTGTTTGTCGCGCTGTTGATTGTCGGCGTGCCAATCGGCTTTGCTATGCTGGGCTCAGCTATGCTGGTGATCGGCTTAGACGGTATCCCTGTGTCGGTCGTCGCGCAACGTGTTGCCACGAGCGTGCAGTCGTTTCCTTTATTGGCGGTGCCTCTGTTTACGTTAGCCGGTGCGCTGATGAACGAGTCCGGCATCAGCGAGAGGTTATTTAACTTTACGCGTGCGTTCGTTGGGCACATTCGCGGAGGCTTAGCGCAAACCGCGATCGTGGGTAATGTCTTTTTATCTGGTATTTCAGGTTCTTCGGTGGCAGATTGCGCAGCCACCTCGCGTGTGTTTGTGCCACAACTGACAGCAGCTGGTTATGGTCGTGGTTTTGCTGCCGCGGTGTGTGCGGCAGCTGCAACGCTCGGGCCAATTATTCCACCCTCAATCTTGATGGTGATTTATGCCTGGCAAGCCAACGTTTCGCTGGGCGACTTGTTTATTGCAGGCTTGCTTCCAGGCGTAGTCATGGCCGGTGCGATGATGCTAGTGATTGGCTGGACTGCTCGCAAGCGTGGATTTCCAAAGGACGCGGCCTTCAGTCGGACTCGGCTTTATCACGCTTTTCGTCATGCCCTTTGGGCGTTGGCGATGCCGATATTGATTCTAGTCGGCTTTCGGATGGGAGTATTCACGGCAACCGAGATCGCTGCGGTTGCCTGCGCGTACTCGCTCATTATTGGTCTGTTCGTTTATCGCACCTTAACGTGGCGTGGTTTGCCGGCGATTCTGCTTGCAACGGGTCGTGAGACCGCTGCCATTTTGGTGATCGCTGCAGGTGCAGCCCCCTTCGGTTGGATCTTGGGTGTCGAACAAGCGCCCCAGCAAGTCGCAGCGTTGCTCACTTCGATTACGACTTCGCCTTGGGCGATTTTGTTGATCTTGAATGTGGCCCTGCTGATTGCTGGGATGTTTATGGAAACGCTCGCCATCATGATCATCGTGGTCCCGATTTTGATTCCGCTGTTAACGGCTCTTCAAATCGATCTTCTACACTTTGGCATTGTGCTGCTAGTGAATTTAGTGATTGGGCAAATCACCCCACCTGTGGGGGTGTTAATGTTTGTGGCAAGCTCGGTTTCGCGAACTCATCTCGGCTTGATTGTGAAAGAAATTGGGCCCTTTGTGTTTGCGCTGATTGGCGCGCTCGCAATCTTGACTTATATCCCTGCCATCTCGACGTGGTTACCTCGAGTGCTCAATCATTGATTGAACACCGGGTGGCCAGCCTGGATTACCCTGTTCTAGTACTTGGCTACCCAGAGTGATCAATCACTGGGCTAAGACCAAGTTACCGCCTTTGATGACCTTGTTCCATTTTTCAATTTCAACCGGTATACGGGCTTGAGCAGACGCGGTAGAGCCGCCAATGACGGTCATACCGATTGCACCAAGTTTTTCGATGACATCGGACCGTTTGAGAACGATGTTGACTTCGAGGTTGAGCCTTGCCACGATGTCAGTGGGCGTGTTCGTTGGGGCAAATAAGGTGTAGTTGGTTGCTGCTTCATAGCCCGCCAAGCCCGCTTCGATAAAGGTTGGTACGTCTGGCAATGTGCTCGTGCGCGTAGCGCTACCCACGGCTAAGGCGCGTGTTTTTCCGGCGCGAATATTGCTCAAATGAGCGGGAAGGCTATCGAGTGACATCGCCACGCGACCAGACAGTAAGTCGGGCATAAATTGTGTCGTGCCGCGGTACGGAACATGCACGATATCTACGCCAGACATTTGTTTAAATAATTCCATATTCAAATGAACCTGACCGCCTACGCCCGACGACGCATAGCTGAGTGCACCCGGTTTTGCTTTGACCAAGGCGATCAACTCTTTTAAATCTTTTGCCGGGACGTCGACGTTAACAACAAGTCCGACGAGGCCAAAGCCAAGTTGCACAACGGGTAGCAAATCACGTTGCATCTCAAAGCTCAGCGCAGGGTGTGCATGAGGCGCAATCGCGTAGTCAAGTATGCTGCCGACCATCAGCGTGTAGCCATCGGGTGCACTGCGGGCGAGTTGCGCCGCGCCAATCGTCGCGCCTGCACCAGGGCGATTTTCAACTGTGATGGTGCCATTTAACGCGGGTGCCAGTCGCTCGGCAATGATGCGCGCGACGGTATCGACACCACCTCCGGCAGGGTAGGGTGAAATCACGGTGATTGGTTTGCTTGGCCAGGCTTGCGCATAAGCAACGCTTGTAAACAGTGAGAGCGCTGCGTAAGCGACGAAGCGCAAGGCTTTTGTACGATATGCTGGTATAGGGTGGGGGAGGTACGTGAACATGTTGACACCTTTAAGTTGGGTATGCATGACAGGATTCAGTTTGAAACAGAGACAACAGAAGAGGGCGTTAGTCCTTTCGAAAAAGCAATTTGGCAGCCTAGCCCTTCGCGCGCGATATGATCGAAGCACTCATCGGTCCAGCAAAGTGAGTGCGGAGTCAATAGTACCTGTTGCATCTTGAGCAAGGGGTTCTCAGTTTGAATTGGCTCCTTCTCAAATACATCAAGCCCAGCGCCTGCGATCACACCTTGATTTAACGCGTCGATCAAGGCGAGTTCATCTATGATTGGCCCGCGCGCCATATTGATGAGAAACGC
>JARXAG010000064.1 GCA_029866055.1 Burkholderiaceae bacterium | reverse complement strand
TATATCGTGCTCGATGGCTTTGACCTCGGCGTCGGAATTTTGTTTCCGTGGGTCAAGGGGCAAGAGCATCGCGATCAGATGATGAACTCGGTTGTGCCGGTATGGGATGGCAACGAGACCTGGCTGGTGTTAGGCGGGGGCGGCTTATTCGCGGTGTTTCCGCTCGCCTACTCGATCATCATGCCGGCCTTATATGCCCCGTTTATTGTGATGCTGTTGGCCTTGGTGTTCAGAGGTGTGGCGTTTGAGTTTCGCTTTAAAAGTCGCAATAACCAGTGGTTTTGGGATCTTGCTTTCGCGGGTGGCTCAATCGTCGCTGCGTTTGCTCAAGGTGTTGCGATGGGCGCGCTCGTGCAGGGTATACCGGTTGTGGGCCGCGCCTACTCTGGGGGTTGGTGGGATTGGTTGTCGCCCTTTAGTTTGCTCACTGGCGTGGCCTTGGTTGTGGGCTACGCCCTATTAGGGGCCACTTGGCTGATGCTAAAAACCGAAGGGCACGTGGCCCAGCAGGCGTTACGTGCTGCGCGCGTGTTGGGGGTGGCGCTTTTGGGTTTGATCGTGGTGGTGAGCCTTTGGACGCCTTTTTTGCATGAGCATTTTATGAGCAAATGGTTTGCCTGGCCTGCGATGGTGTTTGTGGCGCCCGTACCGATCTTGGTATTAGTGTGCGCGGTCCTCTTTTTTAAAGGCATCTCACAAGACAAGCCTTTAACGGCATTTTTGTCTGTACAAGGCTTGTTTGTCTTGTCTTACATGGGGCTGTTGATCAGCTTTTTTCCGTACATTGTGCCGTCAGCGGTCACGCTATGGCAAGCGGCAGCACCCGACAAGAGTTTGAAGTTTTTACTAGTGGGCGCCGTCGTGTTGCTACCGATGATTTTGGCTTATACCGCCTACGCCTACTGGGTGTTTCGAGGCAAAGTGCGCCCTACGCATCACTATCACGCCTGAGGCAGGCCACAGGGGCTTAGGTCTCTTGCCCCGTTTTGCCCCGTTGTGCCCACCAAGCGGCTAGGTTTTTTTGAGAATGCGATGAAACGTTGGCTGTGGTTGCTACTGATCTGGCTGTTAAGTGTGGGCGCGCTTGGTGCCGTAGCTTGGTTGTTGCGGCGTTTACAATACTGGCTTCGTTAGCTTTTTGAAGCGCCCAGACCATGCTTGACACTGCTTTATTGCGTAAAGATCTCGATGCTGTTGTGCGTCGCCTGGCGAGCCGTGGCTTTGCCTTTTCACTTGAGTCGTTTAATGCACTCGAGGCGCGCCGCAAAGCGGTGCAAACTGAAACTGAAAATTTGCAGGCGCAACGCAATGCGTTCGCCAAACAGATTGGTGGTTTAAAGTCGCGCGGCGAAGACGCTTCGGCTGTTATGGCGCAGTCTCAGGCGATCCCCGTACGGCTGAAAGCGCTCGAGCAAGAGCTTGCCGAGATTCAGCAGCAGCTCAATGATTTGTTGTTAGCCGTGCCAAACTTGCCGCACGAATCGGTACCAGTGGGTGCAGACAGTGAGGGCAATATCGAAGTGCGTCGCTGGGTGCCCGTGCCTGATACGGTGTCTGGTGATCCCAAGCATTTAGGCTTTACGCCGCGTGATCACGTCACCCTTGGCGAAACCCTTGGTCTGGATTTTGATGTGGCAGGCAAGCTCTCAGGTGCGCGCTTTAGTTTTATGAAAGGCCCAGTCGCGAGATTGCACCGCGCGTTGGCACAGTTCATGCTCGACTTGCAAACCGAGCAGCATGGCTACGCTGAGTGCTACACGCCTTATATCGTGAACGCCTCGACCTTGCTGGGTACGGGGCAATTACCCAAGTTCAAAAATGACATGTTTTGGGTCACGCGCGGCGGTGACGAGCCTGCTCTCGATGAGCAAGGCAATGCCATCGCGCGCGAAGAGCAATACTTAATCTCAACCTCAGAAATCACCTTAACCAGCAGCGTGCGCGATAGCATCGTGCCGGCAACCGACTTGCCGATTCGCTTAACCGCGCACACCCCGTGTTTTAGGTCTGAAGCCGGTAGTGGTGGGCGCGATACGCGTGGTTTGATCCGCCAGCATCAGTTCGATAAAGTTGAAATGGTACAGATTGTGTCGGCCGATACCTCGTATCAGGCGCTTGAAGACATGGCCGGGCACGCTGAAAAGGTGTTGCAGTTGCTAGGTCTGCCTTACCGAGTTCTGTTGCTCTGTACTGGGGATATGGGCTTTGGCGCCACCAAAACCTATGACCTCGAAGTGTGGTTACCCGCTCAAAATACTTGGCGCGAAATCTCTTCAGTTTCAAACTGCGAGGCTTTTCAGGCACGTCGCATGCAAGCACGTACCCGCAATGAGGCCGGCAAAACAGAGTTTGTCCACACACTCAACGGCTCGGGCTTGGCTGTCGGGCGCGCGCTAGTGGCTGTCTTAGAAAACTATCAGCAAGAAGACGGCAGCGTCGTGGTGCCTGAGGTGTTACGGTCGTATATGGGTGGTGTGGCGCGCTTAGGCGCCGCTTAAAGAACCCACAGTGTCTAGTGGGTTGACACTTTCAATCCGCTAAGGTGTCACCGACCGTAATAGCCGCGGTTGTGATGCCCGTGGCCGTTACCACGATAGCCGCCGTGATAGCCATTGTGCCCGTTATAGCCAGGTGGCACTACGACCGGGACATAGTATCCGGGTGCGGGTAGCACCACCACGGGCCGAGCACGGTATACCGGCGTAGGGGGGTAGTAAGCCGGCGCAGGACCATAATAAACCGGTGCAGGGGTGTAATAGGGTCGTGGCACTTGGTACGCCACCGGCGCCGGTGCGTAATACACAGGGGCTGGGCGATAAACTGGGGCGCCAATCACAATCGGTGGTACGCCAATGACTACGCCGAACGAGGGCCCCGCCACCACGACGTTGGCACTCAAAGACCCAGCGATCGTCACCAGCAGCATTAACAGGATTCTTTTCATTTTGGTCGCTCCATTAAGTTGGGAAATTACGTTTAGTCACCCCGTAACTAGACAGCTCTTATTCTAGGTGGACTGATATAAAAATCTAGGTCTCTGCCTCTGACACCTGTTTCAGGTGATTTCAGTTGATGACTAAATTCAAAGGCGAAGCGTGGTGTGTGACTTGCGTTTACCCTTGTCATGGCGAACTGATAATATTTGTTATGAATATCGCTGACCCCACCGACCCTGATGCGATTGAGAAAGAGTTGCGCCACGTGCGTGCACTCCTGCAACTTGAGCAAAAAGAAGACCAAACGCAATTCAAACTTAAAAATGCCAAGGCCAGTGTAAAAGAGCGTATCCGGCGCGGCTTGACGTGGTATCCCGTCAAGATCACCAGCGAAGAAATCGGTTTTGGCGGCAAAGTGGTGCTTGAGCTAGAGCGCCCGGCTGGTGAGCAGGGTTTGCACTTGTTTCAGGTGGGCAAAAATGCTTCTCTTTTTAGCAATGTGCCGTCCCACCTGGCGACCGATCGGCCCGTGCTCAATGGCGTCATTACTAACGTGCGACGCAATAAGCTAGTGCTGGCAACAAGCAAAGAAGAGCTTCCCGACTGGGTATTTGACGGCAGCAAGCTGGGCGTTGACCTCACTTTCGACGAGGTGAGCTACCGTGAGATGGACCTCGCCCTGGATGACGTGATTTACGCTTATGGAAACCGGTTAGCCGAGTTACGCGACGTGCTGTTGGGCGCCAGGCAGGCGAGGTTCAGCGCACACAAAGCCGACGATCTGTTTTACCCCAGCCCCCTTAACGATTCGCAGCTAGCGGCCGTACGCCTCGTGATGGCGGCTCAAGACGTGGCGATCATCCATGGCCCGCCCGGTACCGGCAAAACCACTACCTTGGTGCAGGCCATTCTAGAAACGACGCGGCGAGAGCGGCGCGTCTTGGTGTGCGCGCCCTCGAATACGGCGGTGGATCTGCTCACCGAAAAGCTGGCCGAGCGCGGTGTCAACGTGATCCGGATGGGCAACCCTAGTCGTGTCTCAGACCTGCTGCTTGAGCACACCTTAGATGCCCGCGTGATGGCGCATTCGAGTTACGGTGAAATGCGCGCGATGCGCCAAACCGCCGAGCAACAACGCCAAACTGCCAACGAATACACCCGTCATTTTGGCTTCCAAGAGCGGGAACAGCGCCGGTTGCTGAAAGAAGAAGCGCGAATGCTGTTTCAGGCAGCCGATAATTTAGAGCGCTTTATGATCGAAGACGTACTCGAGTCGGTGCAGGTCATCACCTGCACTCTGGTCGGCGCGAGCAACCGTAACATTCGGCATTTGATCTTTGAAACCGTCTTTATCGACGAGGCCGCCCAAGCGCTGGAGCCCGGCTGCTGGATTCCGATTGCCAAGGGCACGCGCGTGGTGTTGGCTGGCGATCACCATCAGCTGCCACCCACTGTCAAAAGCGAACAGGCGGCCCGTGAGGGCCTGCGTGAAACGTTGTTTGAAAAGTGCATTAAGCGGCAGCCAGCCACAGCCTGCATGCTGACCGTGCAGTACCGCATGCACGAGCGAATCATGGGATTTAGCTCCGAGCAGTTCTATAGCGGTCAATTGGTGGCGCATCAAACGGTGCGCCACGCCGACTTGGGTGCTTATGACCCGATTTTTGTGCATGAGCTGCCCGTAGAGTTCCTCGACACGGCCGGTTACGGCTTCCTTGAGTTCACCCTTGCCGAAAGCCGCTCTACCGCTAACCCCGAAGAAGCGGATTTACTGCTTAAGCGCCTCACCCAGCTCTTGGCGCCTTACGATCAGGCCGAGCACGCGCAAGACCCGCTCACCATCGGCGTGATTGCCCCTTACCGCGCTCAAATCAACTATTTAAAAGACGCCATCGAGCAAATCGATGCTCTGAACAGCTTGCTGCAGCACCGCGCGCTTAGCGTGGGCACAGTCGATTCGTTTCAGGGCCAAGAGCGAGACATTATCGCGATTTCACTGACGCGCAGTAATCACCAAGGCGAAATTGGCTTCCTTGCGGACATCCGCCGCATGAACGTTGGTATGACCCGCGCCCGACGTAAGTTGCTACTTGTAGGTGACTCGTCGACGCTCGCCTCAAATCCGTTTTTCGCCGACTTGCTGGCATACGTGAAGCACATTGGCGGCTACCGCACGGCCTGGCAAATGGCTGATGATGCAGAAGACATTCCGCGTATTCCGTTACACTAAATTCGGTTGAAATTTCGTCTGTTTTTTTATTGCGTCGCATGCAGTTTGGCGGCTTGATCCACCTACTTCCTCGGCCCCGATGCGTCCCACCACCTTGTTGTTTTTGGTTGTACCGCCCCTGATGTGGGCGAGTAACGCCATTGTGGGTCGGATGGCCGCAGGGGCGATCCCCCCGATCACCTTAAATTTTTTGCGTTGGGTCGTTGCGATTTTGGTATTGTTGCCGTTTGTGTGGCAGCGTTTAAAGCAAGACTGGCCTCTTGCTCGAAAATCTTGGGTGGTCTTGGCGGCGACCGGGTTTTTGAGTACTACCATGTACAACGCTTTGCAGTATTTAGCACTCACGACGTCAAGCCCGATCAATATTGCGTTGATTACCGCCGCCGGCCCAATCTTTACGTTGTTGATGGGCTATTCACTGTTTCAGGCACCGATTAGTCGCGCAGCTACCCTTGGGGCGATTGTGTCGATGCTTGGCGTCGCTTGGGTGTTGATCCGCGGTGATGTGCTGAACGCGACACGTATTTCGTTTGTGCCCGGTGATTTGTTTATGCTACTTGCCATCGCGCTGTGGGCACTCTATACGTGGCTGTTGCGTAGCCGACCTGCCGAAATGTCGGGGTATAGCGTTTTAGTGATGCAGATGGCTTGGGGCTTACTATTTGCCGTGCCGATGGTGTTGGCAGAGTTGCTGTGGGGCAATTACGCGGCGATTGAATGGTCGCCCAAGATTTACGGCATGGTGGTGTATGTCGCCCTGGGCCCCGCGCTACTGGCTTACCTGTGCTATCAGCAAGCAGTGATACGAACAGGCTCGCAATTGCCGATGTTTTTCTTGAATCTCACTCCGGTTTTTGCGGCGTTAATGTCTGTGCTGTTGCTTGGCGAGTTTCCTGAGCTTTATCATATTGTGGGGCTGGTGTTGATTGTGTTGGGGATTGTGTTAGCCAATCCCCCAAAGAAATCTGTTTGATTCGTACGATATTTTTGACTTTGAGGTGTTCGATGATGTCTTTGTTTCTTATGTCGCTTAAACGCGTTGCGACTGGCGTGCTGTTTGGTTGCGTGTGTTTAACCGGTGCGATGCCCGCGCTTGCAAGCGAGCCACAAGGAAAATACTTGCCCACGGGTGCGCAAGCCAATCCGCCATTTCCGTTTTTACAAGGGGCGAATCTGGTTCAGGCCGATGGCGCCTGGCAGTTTTATCAGCAGAACATGGGCACGGCGATGTCAGAGTGGGCCCGGACTGAGATTAAGCAACCTGAGGGTACAACGCTGTTTTACCCCTTCTCGGGCCCAGACTTTGTCACTGCAGCGCATTTGTTTCCGCAGGCCAGTCGTTTCGTCATGGTGGCCATGCAGGCCGCAGGTGAGCCCGCTGCGTTAAGCAATATGTCAAGTGCGCGCGCACAAAATTTTCAAGCGAAGTTTTTGCGCGAATGGATGAAATTTAGTCGCTTGGCATTCTTTCGCACCGACGATCTAAACGAAGATCTGCGCGACAAGCACGCACAAATTGGTGTGACAACAATTTTGATTACGTTTGCGTTGTACATGGGGTACGACGTGACTGACGTTTACCCGATTATGCTTGATCCTAAAAGCGGCCAGTTTATTCAAACAACTGGTGACTGGAAATCTGTGAGACTGGTGATGAGCAAAGGCGGTAAACCCGTGATGCTTGATTATGTCAGCCTTGATTTGTCTGATTCGCATCTCAGCCAAACTGAGCCGATGCGCGCATGGCTTGAACGCGAGTCGCGCAACCCCGTGCTGCTCAAAGCGGCTTCGCATCTGCTACAAGAAACGTATTTCTCAGTGCTACGCGATATTTTGGTAGCAAAAGCAAAAATGGTCGTTCAAGATGAGACTGGTTTGAATTACACCTACCTGTCGCAGATTGGGCCAGTCGATTTGTACGGCGGTTTTTTGTACCCCCACGAATTATTCAATCGTAAAAAGCAAGAGTCTTTGGCGCAGGCATATAGAGACTCTAAAACTGTGAAGCCTTTGCCGTTCGCGTTTAGTTACAACAAAACGACCGAGCGTCGTAGCGTACAAATTGTGCGACGCGAGCAGTAAGCGTTTTGCTTGTCGTCACCCTAATACCGCGGGCTGTTAAGTGCTGCGACAGTGTTCTCGGGTCAGGTCGTGTTGAGCGCAACCGTTGCAGCTTAGGGCTGCACTTTGCGTGCGAACGCTGTCACGCTAAAGCTGCGTGCGGCGTCATTAAACCCTTTAGGGTCATCTACAAATAAGGCGTGCCCGGGCTTTTCCATAATATTGACGGTGATTAAATCAGCGGGGCGCTTGGCCAGTAAGGCCGCGCCTTGTTCTTTCAGCCACGGTCGTGCAATGTAAAGCACTGGTACGTTTTGTTTTTCAAGTGTTTCGCGCCAGTAGTCACGCGGGTAAGGTTGCTGCATGAGTTGAATGGCTGTCTTGGGCGGTACGCGCATGGCCGAATCAAGCACCGCTTGGGCTAGCAACGGTGGCGGTGGTTCACGATAAATATCTTTGCAAAAGGCGCGTAGGTAAGCCTCGCGTTTTTTAGGATCGTTCATGGTCTGTTGAAAATTCGACGAACGTGCGCCCGGTGGGCGGCCTTCGCCCACCGAGTTATCAATCAGGATCAAACCCCGCAAACCTTTCGGGTTGTAGTTAGCAAGATAGTCGAGCGATTCAAGCACGCCAAGTGACCAACCAGCCAAAATAAAATGTTTGACCTTAGCGGCTTTCAAGAATTCGTCCATATCCTTCAGGCGTCTTTGGGGCGCGTGCGATAGGGTGGTTAGTGCCGAGAGCCCCTGCGAGCGAGGGTCAAAGGCCAAGACCCTAAACTGATCTGACAGCGCCAGTAATTGTTGTTCAAACACGGCCGCGGGCATCACCCAACCCGGGATAAAGACCAGGGTTCTCTCACCTTTACCCGCCTCAAGATAATGCAAGCGCACGCCGTCTGAGGATGTGAAGTACCGGTGATGAATCGGGTTTGCGTATGCGAAACCGGTGGTGAGTAGGGCGAGCAGCAAGTAAACTTTGCTCGACAGCGTGGCAAGACGACTCATCTCTTTATCCCTCGGTAAACTGTATGATAATGCAGGAATAGATCGATGAAGATGCCTGTGAAGGCGCTCAAAAAAGAGATGCAAATGATAAACGTCAGCGGCAAAACCAAACTTTACGGCATTGTGGCCGATCCGATTGGACAGGTGAAAGCGCCTGAAATGATGCGCAAGGTGTTTGAGCAGCGTGGCATTGATGGCGTGCTGATGCCTATGCATGTCGCGCCCAAAGATTTATCCGCTTTTACGCAAGCCTTACGAGGCATTCAAAACTTTGGTGGCATGGTAGTGACCGTGCCGCACAAGACGACGATTGGCGTGCTGTGTGATGAGATCACCGCTGCGGCGCGCACGGTTGGGGCGGTCAATATCGTGCGACGTGATCCTGATGGGCGCTTGTTTGGAGATATCTTGGATGGCCGCGGTTTTGTAGCGGGCTTGCGGTTGCATGGCATCGAACCCAAGGGTAAAAAAATATTGTTAGCGGGCGCGGGTGGGGCGGCAAACGCCATCGCTTTCGCGCTGGCTGAGGCCGGTGCTACGCAATTGGCGGTCTATAACCGCTCAGCCGATAAAGTGCGCGCCATGTTTGCGCGGTTGGCTCCTGTCTATCCGCAAGTTGAACTGGTGTTAGGAACACGCGATCCGCGAGGGTACGACTTGGTGGTCAATGCAACCTCGTTAGGGATGGCGAGCGCAGATCCTTTGCCGCTTGATGCCAATTTATTGAACGCAGAACAAACGGTGGCCGAGATCATCATGGCCCCCGCGCTGACGCCGCTGCTGGCCGCGGCGCAAGCGAAAGGCTGTCGTATTCAGTATGGTGCGCCCATGCTGGCATCTCAGATCGAATTGATGGCCGATTTTATGGGGGCTAAATAATGCAAACTTACGATTACGTCATTGTTGGCGGTGGCACCGCTGCCTGTATTTTGGCCAATCGTTTGACTGCTGATGGCCGTCATACCGTGTTGATGCTTGAAGCCGGTGGCGAACCTAAAAGTATGTGGATCAATATCCCGGCTGGGTTTACTAAGCTGCTCAATGATCCTGCCTATAACTGGCGCTTTGAAACTCAACCTGAAAAAAATACCTATGATCGTACGATTGCCATCCCGCGCGGCAAGGGGTTGGGCGGATCAAGCTTAATCAATGGCATGATCTACGTGCATGGCCAGCGTGAAGATTACGATCACTGGGGGGCTTTGGGGGCGACCGGTTGGTCATCCAAAGAGCTGATGCCTTACTTTGCGAAGCTTGAAACTTATCTGAAGGGTGATGCGCAGCGAGGCAAAAGCGGCCCCATGCATATTCATCAAGTGACCGAGCGTTACCCGTTGGTCGATGCGTTATTGAAAGCTGCGGTTCAAGATGGACAGCCTTTGAATGAAGACTATAACGGTAAAGGCCAAGAAGGTTTTGGCTATTATCAGGTCGAACAAAAAGAGGGCAGGCGCTGGAGCGCGTATGACGGCTATTTAAAACCCGTTCGACACAGAAAAAATCTAACCGTGCACACGCGCGCCCACGTGACGCGAGTCAACGTTGACGCAGGAGTTTGTACCGGCGTGACGTATCAACAAAAAGGCGAAATCTTTACGGTGCGTGCTGCGCGCGAGGTCATTATGTCGGCCGGTGCGGTGCAAACGCCGCAGATTTTAGAGTTGTCGGGTATCGGCGATCCAGCGCTTTTGCAACGGTTTGACATCCCAGTGGTACATGCGGCCACGCGCGTGGGTGAAAACTATATCGATCATTACGCGACGCGTATGAACTGGCGTGTCAAGAATACGCAGACGCTGAACGAATTGGCGCAAGGCTGGCGGGTGGGGCTTGCAGTGTTGCAGTATTTTGCGACACGCAAAGGGATTTTATCGTTGGGTACGGGCTTAGCCCACGGCTTTGTGAAAACACGTGCTGCGTTGCCAACTCCTGATGTGCAATATTTTTTCATGCATGCGACCTATGCCAATGCTGCCATTCGTAAATTGGATAATTTTCCAGGGATGACGATGGCGGTGTCGGGGTTACGTCCGACCTCGCAAGGCAGTATTCATATCCAGTCTAAGGATCCGCTCGTTGGGCCCGCGATTAAGCCGAACTTTTTAGCTAACACCGAAGATCAGCAGGCGCTGATTGACGGTATGAAAATCGCCCGCCGGATTGTCGAACGCCCGGCGCTGGCAAACTACATTGAGTCAGAAATGAGCCCAGGCGCTAGCGTGCTCACCGACGAGCAGTGGCTGCATTTTGCGCGCGAAAATGGCCAGACGACGTATCACCCGATTGCTACTTGTCGCATGGGTTCTGATGAGGATGCGGTGGTGGATACTCGCTTACGCTTTAAGGGGTTGCGTGGCTTACGCGTGGTAGACGCCTCGGTGTTCAGAGCCATGGTGTCGGGCAATACCCAGGCGGCCGTGATGATGGTGGCCGAGCGTGGCGCAGATTTAATACTTGAAGATGCCGCCAATAATTAAGGAAGTACAACGAGAGCGTGCGCGATTGTTTCAAAACGTATCGAAAAACTAAGATCAGAGGTCTTCGGCTAACGCTAGGCGGGTAAAGTGAGATAGTGCAAGGCTAAGTTTTTAAAGGCCTCGACGCCAGGATCTGTGCCTGGCAATTCTTGCGCAATGATGTCACCCACGCTGTCGGCGAGCGAGCAGGCAAGCTTCGCATCTAAAAATAATAAACGCGAGCGCCGTGCAAGTACGTCTTCGACTGTGCGTGCGTATTCGTGGCGCACGGCAAAGCGCACCATGGCCTCGGTGAGGCCACCACCTAGGTGACGTTCGGCGCCAGGTAACTGAGTGACCTCATCGGCCTCGTCGCCATACGCTTTTATGCCGGGGGCTTCGTACATGGGGTGATCGACCTTACGACCCGTTTGTGCACCGATTAAGGCTAGGTTGGTTGTGACGCCGGCTTGGCGCTCGGGTAAAAGTTTGGCGTCCACACAGTGCTTCAGCACGTCTTGTGCCATGGCACGATAGGTGGTCCATTTGCCGCCGGTCACGGTCACCATCTTGCTTTTGCTGATGAGCACGGTGTGCTCGCGGCTGATGGCTTTTGTGTTGCCCTGTTCATCTTTTGGTGGTTTGACCAGAGGCCGCAGGCCAACCCAGATGCTTTTGATATCTGCGCGTGTGGGCGCGCGCGTGAGGTAGCGGGCCGACTCGCGCAAAATAAATGCAAGTTCTTCTGCATAAGGATCAGGCTCTCGGCTTAAATCGTGGCGCGGCGTATCGGTGGTGCCGATAATGACTTTGCCTAGCCACGGCACAGCAAACAGCACGCGTCCATCTTCAGTGTGCGGCACAATGAGGGCGTGCTCGCCTGCTAAAAATTCGCGATCGACCACAACGTGCACGCCTTGGCTTGGCGCGACCATCGCCACGCTTTGAAGACTCGCCGCGGCATCATCTTTTTGTCGTAGCGCATCGACCCAGACTCCGGCGGCATTAACAACGCAGTTGGCTTTAATTGGGTAGATTTGTTGAGTTTCTTGGTCTTGTGCAAGTAAGCCCGTGATTTGACCCTTGTGATCTTTTGCAGATGAGCTGGTGTCTAGGCCATCGCTGTGTGTCAGTTCAAGTGCGCTGCAATAGTTAATCAGTAAGGCACCGCGCTGTGCGGCGGTACGTGCCAGTGCTAAGGCCAGGCGCGCATCGTCAAATTGGCCATCCCAATATTTGACCGAGCCTTTTAAGCCCTCAGTTTGTAGATTAGGTACGTGTTTAAGCGTCTCGTGTGCACCCCAAAAGCGAGTGCGGCCTAAACTGCGTTTGCCTGAGAGCGCGTCGTACAACAGCAAACCCGCACCATAAAACGGGATCTCCCAAAACTTGTAGCAAGGCAAAATAAAGGCAAGCGGTTGCGCTAAGTGCGCCGCGTTATGTAATAGGGTTGTGCGTTCGTGTAGTGCCTCGTAGACCAAGGATACGTTGCCCTGCGCGAGGTACCGCACGCCGCCGTGCACAAGCTTGGTTGACCGTGACGATGTGCCTTTTGCAAAATCGGTCGCGTCAAGCAGCACGACAGAGTAGCCACGCGAAGCAGCATCAAGCGCTAAGCCTAAGCCTGTGGCGCCACCTCCGATAATGGCAAGGTCGTAGGTTTTATCTTCTGCCAGTCGTGCGAGCAGTTGTGCGCGATCAGTC
>JARXAG010000037.1 GCA_029866055.1 Burkholderiaceae bacterium | reverse complement strand
GGCAGGCACAACACTTTGCTGTAGCCCAACGAGCGAACCTCAAAGCCCTCGATCTTTTCGGCACTTAACAAAGCAAGCTCACCAAAAAACTCACCTGATCCGAGTTCTGCGTGAGTGCCGTCTGGCAAGAGCACCGTGACGGCCCCAGAGGCGACGATATAAAGACCGAAGGGAGGCAACTGCGCCCCCCAAATGAGCTGATTGGGTAGAAAGAGCCGTGGCGTCAACATTTTTGTGACTTCGCTCAAGGCTTGTGCGGGCAACTCTGAGAGCAGCGGCACACGAGTCACCAGTGCGACAGCACTCATTTCAATATCCAAGGGCTGTTCTTGTTCAAGAAACTCCCACCGCGCATCGGCTTTGTCACGCAGATCGGCGTACACCTCACCACTCACTAGCGACTGCTCAAGCATCTCAGCATATTTTTCACGCTCCAAACCGCGCGCTATCCGACCAAGGTAACGCTCTTGCAGCCACAACGAGTAGATCGGATATTGCAGCTCGAGAGCATGTAATGCCTCGCGGACAAGCTCAAGGCGCTCTCGATGCGCCTGAGACACTTGTGCGGTCGCGCTGGGTCCGATAATTTTTGGCAATTTCGTTTCTGCAAATTCGAGCAATTGCTGTGCGACCGAACGCGTCGACATCAAGGCGATAAAGCGCTGGGTCAGTTCGTAGGCAAGCCAACTTTGCACGCCAAAGCGCTCGTGCACTCGCAAAGCTTGGCGAAACCGGCGTGGGTAACGCAGTGAACGGGTCACCCCTGAGCGAAACCCTTCTAAGCCCGAGGTGCGTACGAGGTCCTCAAGCCGCTCGGCGCGGCCCAAGAGTTTTTCGGCGAGTCGCCGATCGATGATGTCGTGCTTGAGCACATTGAAGTAGCGTTCAAACTCACGGCGCGCCAAAATCAACAAGCCCAATTCAAACTTTTCGGCCTCTGAAAAATCGGCAAGTTGAATGTCGCTAGCATGCAAGAGTGCCTGATCAAAGACCTTGTGCACTCGCGTGTGTGCACTTTCATGTACCGCCTCGCTTTTTGCAAGTTGGTCCGTTTCTAATTGAATCAGAGCGGTCGTCACAATCACGGCCTGGTTGCTCAACGCACGCTCTTTTGCAGTCAGTGCGTTGAGCCCCAAAAGCTTAATCAGTGGCTGTAACGTGAGGCCATTTAAAAACAGCGTCGCCAATACAAAACCGGTGACAGAGATGGCGATGAAGCTGCGCGCCTCCTCGGGCAGACTAGAGTGTTCTGTCACGGCTAACGCCAAGGCCAACGACACCGCACCACGTAAACCGCCCCACCAAATTACCACTCTAAAACTCGTGCTCACGCGCGTGCCGATGCGCAACCAAGACATCAGGGGCAACAAGCCAAAGACAACGGTCGCACGCGCAAAAAGCGTGGCACCAAACACCAGAGCGACGTAAAACAAATTGATCCACGTCGCGTGCTCGGTCATTTTCGGGATCAGCATCGCGGCAAGAATAAAAATTAGCGAGTTGGCCCAAAAGCCAAACTGATGCCACGACTGTGATAAGTTTTCAAATGTCAGTGGCGCCATGCGTGTGCGCCCGGTCGAGCCGACAACCAAGCCAG
Organism: Burkholderiaceae bacterium; assembly: GCA_029866055.1. Taxonomy (GTDB): domain Bacteria; phylum Pseudomonadota; class Gammaproteobacteria; order Burkholderiales; family Burkholderiaceae_B; genus Zwartia. Next base: position 30,957 of record JARXAG010000037.1, on the reverse strand, counting down.
CGACCACGGTTGACACCACACCAGACACGTGTAGATAGTGCTCGGCCACAAAGTAGGCAAAATAGGCAAGTGACAGAGTCAGCGAGATTTCTGCAACGGGCCAGCCCCGCAACCAAACAAACGATAAGCAAGTCAGGCGGCCGAGCAAAAACCCTGTTGCCGCTCCACCTAGAAACATCTTTAAAAAAGCGGGGATGAGCATTGGTGATGCGCCCTCACCCGCTTGAGACAACAGGGCAAGCATGAAGGTGTAGACCGCGATCGCAGCCGCGTCATTTAACAGGCTTTCTCCCTCAACTAGTGTCGAGAGCCGAGTCGGCGCCCCGACCTCTTTGAAGATACCTACCACGGCCGCCGGATCGGTCGTGGCGACAATTGCGCCCAGAATCAGACAGATCACCAGACTAAAGCCAGAGAACTGTGCGAGGACCAGTCCTACGCAGGCTGTGCTCACAAAGACGGCAACAATCGCAAGCAGAAGAATGGGGCCTAAATCATCAATCAGGCGCCGTACGTTCATTGCTAACGCCGTCTCGAACAACAGCACCGGCAAGAAGACAATTAAGAAAGTGTCGGACGATATTTCAATGTGATTGAAGAGGCTTAAAAACTCGCCCAACACGGGTGGCATATGGTGGTGATATTGACCAGACAGGCCGATCGCACAGCCTACAATCGCGAGCAACACCGCGTACGGGAGTTTGAGTCGCCCCGCCAGCGGGGGCATAAAACAAATCAGCGCTAACAGCCCAGCAAATCCGAAGACAACTGAGCCGATACCCATTGTTTAGCTCAGGTGCGAGCGCATTTTTTTCATCGCTGCAACTTCGATCTGGCGAATACGTTCTGCTGACACGCCGAATTCGGCCGCCAAGTCATGCAGAGTGGCGCCGCCGTCGTCTTGCAACCAGCGTGCCTCTACGATGCGTCGTGAGCGCTCGTCGAGGATGTCGAGTGCCTGCGTCAAACCACTGCCCTGCCTCTCATCCGCGGCGTGACGCTCGAGTACCTGCGTGGGGTCTGAGCGACCCTCGTCTGACAGGTAGGCGATTGGTGCGTATGACTCGTCATCGTCGTCCTGATTTTCGAGCGACAGTTCGCGCCCCGACATCCGGACTTCCATTTCACGGACGTCTTCGGGGCTCACCTTTAGCGTTGCAGCGATCTCTGCCACTTGGTGTGTGTCAAGCGTTTGGCCGTCGGGTCGCATGCTGCGCAAGTTAAAAAACAACTTGCGTTGGGCTTTGGTTGTGGCGACTTTAACCATACGCCAGTTGCGCACGACGTACTCATGAATTTCGGCTTTAATCCAGTGCACAGCAAACGATACGAGGCGCACGCCACGCTCGGGATCAAAGCGTTTAACCGCCTTCATCAGCCCTACGTTGCCTTCTTGGATCAAATCTGCGTGAGGCAAGCCGTAGCCCAAATATTGCCGGGCGACTGAAACCACCAAGCGCAGATGCGACAGCACAAGTTCGCGGGCCGCGGCGATATCCTCGTTGTCGCGCAAGCGACGCGCGAGCGTGAGCTCTTGCTCAGCGGATAGCACCGGCAAGCGGTTGACAGTCGTTATATAGGCCTCAATCGTTCCCAGCGAGCCAGGATTCGAGATAGCCATTGCAAGTTGTGATGGTTGTAAAGTCAAAGCAGCTGAATTTGTCATGAGAAAATCGCTCCAAAACACGGGCACGATGCATTTGGATATATTAGCACTCTCGTTGCCCGAGTGCTAATAAGACGGGCTTATGATCAGAAAGTTCCGCATTTCTTCTTGTGGTGTTAATCTCAAGGGGCTGCGGTCGGCGACTAGCGGGCGATAGCCTTGCTGGTTCATTTTGGGTTCTGGTATGTCCGATTTAGTCAAGTTTTTATCAAAGATTTTGTTAGCTTGTCTTGTTGTCATAGCCATGGGCTGGACAACCTATATCGGTGTGCGCTTTTATCATGCCGAGCAAGTGGCATACCGCTGGGTGTCGGGTTTGGCCGCCAAACAGGCGCAGTTTGAGAAAAAGGTCGCTAGCGGTGGAGGCAACACACTGACTGGGTATGCCCCGCCAGACCGTGCCAAGGTCATCGCGGGCGTCGAGGGCAATCTCTCGGGTCTGACCTATGATGCACTGCAAAAGCGCCTCTTGGCCGTTTCCAACAAGCCCACAGCCCTACATGCGCTGTCGATCGACGGCCAATTGCTGGCAACTTATCCAGTGAAAGGCATGTCAGACGTCGATGGGATCGCCTGGGTAGGCGGTAATCGCGTGGCGTTAGTCAATGGCGCGCGCAACCGGATCGCGCTGGTCGAGATTCCAGCAACCCCGCAAACAATTGACACCACTCGCAGTTTCTCGCTGGTCTTAAGATTTGGCGAGTCAGAGGACAGTAATCACGGTTTTCAAGGCTTGGGCTATGACCTCAAGCGTGACCGCCTTTATATCGCTAAAGAACACAGCCCAAGGGCCTTATACCGAGTCAGCGGGCTAAATTATCTGCAGTCTCCGGATTCGCGCGGTCTACGTATTGAAAATGTGAGCCGTTGGCTTGAAGAGATACCCTTTGCCACTGATCTGTCGTCGGTCGAGGTTGACCCAGTCACGGGGCGTGTGTTCCTGTTAAGCGAAGAGTCTCAGATGATTGTGCAGCTTGACGGAGATAGCGGCGAAGGCCGGGGCATGTTGTCTTTATCGCCCAACAAAGGTGCAACCCCGATGCCTAGGCCAGAAGGCGTGGCAACCGACGAAGCGGGTAGTCTGTATATCGTCAGCGCGCCAAATTTGTTCTACCGCCTACGCAAGCCCTAAGCTTAGTTTTAAAAATGAAGCTTCTTTAGCGATGGCTCGACTCCCTCGGCTGTTTGCGCCGGATCAAGCGCAACTCATTACGGCACAGTTCACCCCTGCCACCGCCCGTGTGCTGAGTACGTCTGCGGGGCAAAGCTTTGAGCGTTTGGCCAGTTGGCTTGGGCAGAGCGCCCATCAGCATCGCGTTGCTATCCACGGCTGGTGCATCGCGTCAACAGGGTTATACGTGCTCGCTACACCAAGCGAAGCAGTCGGCATGTCTCGCTTGATTCAAGATCTTGGGCGCCGGTTAGCTGCGCACTTAAAGCTTGGTGGCGTGTTTAGCGGGCGATATCGCTCAACGATCCCACAACCCGAGAGCTGGGTCTTGCCTTGCCTCATTTGGTTAGAGCGCAGCACAACGCGAGAAGGCTTGGTTGACGAACCGACGCAATGGGCGTGGTCGTCTGCACACGCACACACCGAGGGCAGTGACTCCAGGGCGAATTGGCTGCAACCGCACGCCGATTATTGGCTGTGCGGCAACACCCCCTTTGCCCGACAAGCTGCCTATCGCGATCGGCTCAATGCAGGTAATGGTGCCGCCAGCGACCATCAAATCGAGTTAGCCTTGAAGGGTCAGTGGGGCTTAGGAGACCAGCATTTTTTGACCGAGCTTGCTCTTTGCGCCAATCGCCGTGTGCAACCAGGTCTGCGCGGCAGGCCCAAGCGGGTCACTCTGTAGGGTGGTGCGTCCCCAATTAACCCTACCTATTTTGCTTTTGCTCTTTAATTAGGGACGCACCCCAATTAAATCCCCTTGCAGTGCCGCATTTTCAGGCGTATCGTCTCCCCCTCGCACTGCAACATGCCTGTAGTGGTTCAGGAGCACCTTATGCAAACGTTTCCCTTAACATTTCAACCCGCAGCCGTTAAACAGACTGCGGCAACCCCTGTGGTTGGCTTGCCCAAAGCGCAAGGCCTCTACTCGCCCGCCAACGAACACGATGCCTGCGGTGTCGGGTTTGTCGCGCACATCAAGGGGTTAAAAAGCCACTCAATCGTTCAACAAGGTCTAAAAATTCTTGAAAACCTTGACCATCGCGGCGCCGTAGGTGCCGACAAGCTGATGGGCGACGGTGCGGGCATCTTGATCCAGATTCCCGACGCTTTCTTTCGCCAAGAACTCGCCCGTCAAGGCGTCGTGCTGCCCGCCCCTGGCGAGTACGGTGTGGCCATGGTGTTTTTGCCCAAAGAAATCGCCTCGCGTTTAGCCTGTGAACAAGAACTCGAGCGCGCTGTACGTGCTGAGAAACAAGTTGTATTGGGCTGGCGCGATGTGCCGGTTGATGCCGACATGCCTATGTCGCCAACCGTGCGCGCCTGCGAGCCCGTCATACGCCAGCTATTCATTGGCCGTGGTGCCGACGTGATGGTGCCTGACGCCCTCGAGCGCAAACTGTACGTTATTCGCAAAACTGCCAGCCACGCCATCCAAGCCATGGGCTTAGTGCACGGCCAAGAGTACTTTGTTCCTTCGGCTTCGGTACGCACGATTGTCTACAAAGGCTTGCTGCTTGCCGATCAAGTGGGTCGCTACTATCGCGACTTGGCAGATCCCCTAACCGTATCCGCCGTGGCCTTAGTCCACCAGCGCTTTTCGACCAACACGTTTCCAGCTTGGCCGCTCGCGCACCCCTACCGCATGATCGCGCACAACGGCGAGATCAACACTGTCAAAGGCAATTTCAACTGGTTGCGCGCGCGCGAAGGCATGATGCAATCTGCCGTGCTCGGTGAAGATCTGCAAAAACTTTACCCGATTGTCTACGAAGGACAATCCGACACAGCCACCTTCGACAACTGCCTTGAGTTGTTGGTCATGTCAGGCTACTCGCTCGCACACGCCATGATGATGATGATTCCAGAGGCCTGGGAACAACACACACACATGGACGCGAGCCGTCGTGCCTTCTATGAATATCACGCCGCAATGATGGAGCCCTGGGACGGCCCCGCAGCCGTCGCGTTTACCGATGGCCGTCAAATTGGTGCGACGCTTGACCGCAACGGTTTGCGCCCCGCACGTTACCTCATCACTGATGACGACATGGTGATCATGGCCTCTGAGGCCGGCACGCTTCCGATCCCAGAAAATCGTATCGTCAAAAAATGGCGCCTGCAACCAGGGAAAATGTTTTTAATCGACCTTGAACAAGGCCGAATCATTGACGATGCTGAGATCAAATCACAGCTGGCAAACTCGCGGCCCTATCGCCAGTGGATTGATCGCCTGCGCGTCAAGCTTGAATCCTTACCCGCGCCGCAAAGCGCCGCACTGATCCATACAAAGAACACATTGTTAGACCGTCAACAAGCTTTTGGCTGGACGCAAGAAGATTACAAATTCATTCTTGAGGTGATGGCCGAGACAGGTGAAGAATCAATTGGTTCGATGGGTAACGACGCGCCGTTGGCGATTTTGTCGAGCCGTGCAAAACCTTTTTACAATTACTTTCGTCAGTTGTTTGCGCAGGTGACTAACCCGCCGATCGACCCAATTCGCGAGCAAATGGTGATGTCCTTGGTCTCGTTCATCGGACCTAAGCCCAACCTGCTCGATATCAACAACGTCAATCCACCGTTACGTCTTGAAGTGACGCAGCCCGTTCTTGACGTGGCCGAAATGGCCCAGTTGCGTTCAATTGCCGAGCTTACGGGCGACAAGTTTCGCAGCTTTGCGTTGGATATCACCTATCCTGCTTCGTGGGGCGCGCAGGGGATTGAGGCGCGCATCGCAGCGCTTTGTGCACGCGCCGTTGACGCCGTGAACACCGGCTTTAATGTCCTGATCCTAACCGACCGCGCGGTTGATCACGAGCGCGTTGCGATCCCAGCCTTGCTCGCCACCTCTGCGATTCATCAGCACCTGATTCGCGAAGGGTTACGCACCAACACTGGCTTGGTCGTTGAAACAGGCTCAGCGCGCGAGGTACATCATTTTGCCTTGCTGGGCGGCTACGGGGCCGAGGCCATCCATCCTTTTCTTGCTCTAGAAAGCTTGAAAGACATGTCGGTCACGCCTGACAAAGCAGAAAAAAACTACATCAAAGCAATCGGCAAAGGCCTCAATAAAGTCATGTCCAAAATGGGCATCTCGACTTACATGTCGTACTGCGGCGCGCAAATTTTCGAAGCGGTTGGCTTGCGCACAGCCTTAGTCAACAAATACTTTTCAGGCACCGCCAGCACGATCGAAGGTATCGGTATTTTTGAAGTTGCCGAAGAGGCCTTGCGCACTCATCGTGCGGCCTTTGGTAACGATCCGGTGTTGGCAAACGCCTTGGATGCGGGTGGCGAGTACGCCTACCGTGTCCGCGGCGAAGACCACATGTGGACGCCTGATTCGATCGCTAAATTGCAACACGCCACGCGTGCGAATAACTACCGTACATACAAAGAATACGCGCAGTTGATTAACGATCAAAGCAAGCGTCACATGACCTTGCGCGGCCTCTTTGAATTCAAGGTGGATCCGGCGCGTGCCATCGCGATCGACGAAGTTGAATCCGCCAAAGAGATTGTCAAACGCTTTGCAACCGGTGCAATGTCGCTTGGTTCGATTTCAACAGAAGCGCACTCGGTTCTCGCCGTTGCCATGAATCGAATTGGCGGAAAATCAAACACCGGCGAAGGCGGCGAAGACGAGCTGCGCTACCGTAACGAATTGCGTACCGGCAACAGTGGCATTCTCGCAGGCGCTACCCTCGCCTCTGAGCTTGGCGCCGATCGGATTGCCGCTGACGTGCCCTTGCAAGCTGGCGATTCGATGCGCTCTAAGATTAAGCAGGTTGCCTCGGGGCGCTTTGGCGTCAGTGCCGAATACCTCTCAAGCGCAGATCAAATCCAGATCAAAATGGCGCAAGGGGCCAAGCCTGGTGAGGGCGGTCAATTACCTGGTCATAAAGTTTCAGAGTACATCGCTAAGTTGCGCTGCTCGGTGCCTGGCGTTGGTCTTATTTCACCACCTCCGCACCACGACATTTACTCGATCGAAGATTTGGCACAGCTGATTCACGACCTTAAAAACGTCAATGCGCGCGCTTCAATTTCAGTCAAGCTTGTTTCTGAGGTTGGTGTCGGTACGGTCGCTGCTGGCGTCGCCAAAGCGAAGGCAGATCACGTCACCATCTCAGGGCATGACGGCGGCACGGGTGCGTCTCCTGTTTCATCCATCAAGCACGCTGGCACGCCTTGGGAGCTTGGCCTGGCCGAGACGCAACAAACGCTGATGCTCAACAAACTGCGCAGCCGTATTCGCGTGCAGGCCGACGGTCAAATGAAAACAGGCCGCGACGTTGCAATTGGCGCACTGCTCGGGGCTGACGAATTCGGCTTTGCAACAGCGCCTCTAGTCGTTGAGGGCTGCATCATGATGCGCAAATGCCATCTGAACACCTGCCCTGTTGGTGTCGCCACGCAAGACCCAGTCTTACGTCAAAAATTTCAAGGCAAGCCAGAAAACGTTGTGAACTACTTCTTTTTTGTGGCCGAAGAGGTTCGCGAAATCATGGCTCAGCTGGGCATTCGCACGTTCGACGAATTGGTCGGCCGTGTCGATCTGCTCGATACCCGCTCGGGCATCGAGCACTGGAAGGCCCACGGCCTGGATTTCAGTCGTGTGTTTTACCAGCCCGCCAACGACAGCCCACGCCGTCAGCTCGAAACACAAGACCACGGCCTTGAGTCGGCGCTTGATCACGAACTGATTGAGCGCAGCAAGCCTGCGATCGAACGCGGTGAAAAAGTGTCCTTCATCGTACCGGTACGTAATCGTAATCGCACGATTGGCGCGATGTTGTCTGGGCGAATCGCCACACGCTATGGTGATGAAGGTCTGCCCGACGACACCATCCATATTCAGTGCAACGGCACAGCCGGCCAAAGCTTTGGCGCCTTCTTGGCTCGTGGCATCACACTCGATTTAGTGGGTGAAGGCAACGACTACGTTGGTAAAGGTTTGTCGGGCGGTCGAATCATCGTACGCTCACCTAACGATTTTCGTGGTTTAGGAACTGACCACATCATTATCGGTAACACGGTGCTATACGGCGCCACGGGTGGCGAGGCCTATTTCAACGGCGTTGCTGGCGAGCGCTTTGCCGTGCGCAACTCGGGTGCCGCGGCAGTTGTCGAAGGCACGGGCGACCATGGTTGCGAGTACATGACTGGCGGCACCGTCGTGGTGTTGGGCGCAACCGGGCGCAACTTCGCGGCCGGCATGTCGGGTGGCGTCGCCTATGTCTGGGATCCAGAGCGTACCTTTGCTGAACGTTGCAATCTGAGCATGGTCGCGATCGAGCCCGTGCTGTCTTCTGCTGAACAAGAGAAGACACAAGGTATCGACATCTGGCACAGCTTGGGCCGCAACGATGCGCGCGAAACCGACGAAGCGATCCTCAAACGATTGGTTGAAAACCATTTCCGTTACACCGGTAGTTTTGGCGCACGCGACTTAGTCAGCCACTGGGAAAACGCACGCGGTAAATTCATCAAAATCATGCCTGTGGATTACAAGCGCGCCCTTGGCGAGATGTGGCGCGCTGCCAATCCACAACCCAAAGCAGCATAAGGAATCATCATGGGAAAAATCACTGGCTTTTTAGAGCACGATCGTCTGCAAGAGGCGTCTGAAGCGCCTACGAGTCGCCTCAAACATTGGCGCGAATTCGTCTTGCATCTCTCGGATGAGCAAGCGGGCAAACAAGCGGCGCGCTGCATGGATTGCGGCATACCGTTTTGCAATAACGGCTGCCCCGTGAACAACATCATCCCCGACTGGAACGACCTCGTATTTCGCCAAAACTGGCGCGGGGCTCTGGATGTGCTTCACTCGACCAACAATTTTCCAGAATTTACGGGGCGTATTTGCCCCGCGCCTTGCGAAGCGGCTTGCACACTGAACATTAATGATGATGCCGTTGGGATCAAATCCATTGAGCATGCAATTATTGACAAAGGATGGGCCGAAGGATGGGTTGTGCCCCAGCCGCCCGCTCACAAAACCGGTAAAACGGTTGCGGTGATTGGTTCGGGTCCAGCAGGCTTAGCCTGCGCGCAACAGCTCGCACGTGTCGGTCATGCCGTGACCGTCTTTGAAAAAAATGATCGTATCGGTGGCTTGCTGCGCTATGGCATACCCGATTTCAAACTTGAAAAAACCTTGATTGATCAGCGTATCACTCAAATGCAAGCTGAAGGCGTCACGTTCAAAACCTCGCATTACATTGGCGAGGCCGCACAAGCCCCTAGCAAAGACCTCACCGTTAAAACTCCAGCGGATTTGCAAAAAGAGTTTGATGCCGTGGTGTTAACTGGCGGCTGTGAGACTCCGCGCGACTTACCAATTGCCGGTCGCGAGCTCGACGGCGTGATGTACGCGATGGATTTCTTGCGTCCGCAAAACAAAGTCGTCGCCGGCGACAAGCTCAGTTCGCAAGTGCTGGCCAAAGGCAAGCATGTGGTCGTAATTGGTGGTGGCGATACCGGCTCAGATTGTGTCGGCACCAGTAACCGCCATGGCGCCAAATCCGTCACACAAATTGAATTGATGCCACGCCCGCCCGAGAGCGAGAACAAAGCGATGACTTGGCCTTACTGGCCTGCAAAATTGCGCACCTCGTCATCGCACGAAGAAGGTGCCGACCGCGACTGGGCAATCACAAGTAAATCTTTGGCAGGCAAAGGTGGCAAAGTCGAAAAGCTTGTCGCGGCTCGCGTCGAATGGATCAAAGACGAAACATCAGGCCAGATGAAGATGCAAGAGGTCAAAGGCTCTGAATTCGATATTCAAGCGGATCTCGTTCTGCTGGCCATGGGCTTTGTCGCCCCCGTGAGTAATATCTTGACGGCCTTTGGCGTCGATCAAGATGCGCGCGGTAACGTGCGCGCCAACACTGACGATTACCGCACCAATCTTGCAAAGGTCTTTGCGGCCGGGGACATGCGACGCGGTCAGTCGCTGGTAGTTTGGGCGATACGAGAAGGTCGCCAATGCGCACGCTCAGTTGATGAATTTTTAATGGGTACAAGCGACTTACCTCGCTAAGCCAAACCAGCCGGAGATTGTCAATGATCTACCCCGTTAAACGCCTCTGTTCAATTGCGGTGAGCCTCTTGGCCATCTCTGGCCTATCGACTGCTGTGGCTCAAACACCAGCCAGTTCAGCGAGTGCGCAGGCTTGGCCCGCCAAAAGCATTACCTTAATTGTTCCCTATGCAGCGGGCGGCTTCTCTGACACGCGCATGCGACTGTTGGCGCGCAAGCTCACCGAAAAGCTTGGCCAGTCGGTCGTGGTCGAAAACAAGAGCGGCGCGGGTGGTGTGATTGGTACATCCTTGATCGCCAAGGCGCCGGCTGATGGCCACACGATCGGTTCGGGCAATCTGGCGCCACTGGCGGTGAATCCGACCTTGATGACCATGCTGCCCTACAATCCTCAAAAAGACCTGGCCCCGGTCATTTTGATTGAAAACAGCCCCTTAGTGCTGAGTGTGGCCAATAACCTGCCCGTTAAAAACTTAACTGACCTGATTGCTTTAGCTAAAAAAGATCCGGGCAAACTGACCTTTGGCTCGTCAGGTATCGGTGGCGCGCATCATCTCTCTGGTGAAATGTTTCGTAACCTCGCCAACATTGATATCGTGCATGTGCCATATAAAGGTGGTGCGCCGGCCGCCACCGACCTGATGGCTGGGCACTTGAGTATGATGTTTGAGATGGGCTACGCCGCCCTCCCCGCCATCAAGGGCCAAAAAATACACCCACTCGCCGTGACTTCGACCAAACGTCTGGCACTTTTGCCAGACGTACCGACGATGGTCGAACTCGGCATCCCTAACTTCGAGTCCTACAACTGGCAAGGCATCATCGCTCCAGGCGGCACGCCAGCAACCATCATCTCCAAGCTCAATGCGGTACTCAACGAAATCTTGCTCGATCCTGAGGTGGTCAAACAGATCTCCGATGCTGCCAGTCAGGTCGGCGGTGGCACGCCCGAAGCCTTTGCGCAGTTTATTGCCTCAGAAACCGCTAAATGGGCCAAAGTCATTAAGTCGGCAAATATTCAACCGCAGTAAGTACCGAGATCGCTACCCCCCCCTAATAAGGGAGTGTTACAACTTTCTGTGTGGGCGTTACAATTGAGAGCCTGAGCCTGACTGCCCAGCTGCGCCGTACCGTTCAGCGCCTGGATTTTGCTCTGATCCCTTTGGTTCAACATGCTGACGCCCCCTCAGAACTCACACCAACCCGTGCTACGCCTTGAAGGTGTTTCGCTAGGCTACGGCGACTTCACGGTTCTGCGCGAGATCTCGCTCGAGGTCTTGCCAGGGCAAGTCGTGGCCATGATGGGTGGCTCGGGGTCGGGCAAAACCACCTTGTTGCGCGCGGCCACTGGCCAACTCGTCGCGCGACAGGGCACCATCACCCTATTTGGGCAAAATCTCGCGCATGCCGATCGCCCGCTGTTGCAATCACTGCGCCAGCGCATGGGGGTGTTGTTTCAGCAGGGTGCGCTGTTCACCGACCTAAACGTCTTCGAAAACGTCGCATTTCCGCTGCGTGAGCACCTCAGTCTGTCAGCCACGCAACTCACCGAGCGCGTGCTCGAAAAGCTCAACGCAGTGGGTTTGCGTGCTGCCGCGCATCTAAAGGTATCTGAAATTTCTGGTGGTATGGCGCGCCGCGTCGCGCTCGCACGCGCAGTGGTGCTAGAACCTGAACTGGTTCTGTATGACGAGCCCTTTGCTGGCCTTGACCCAATCTCGCTCGGCATCACAGCGCGCTTAATTCGCAGCCTCTCTGACCGCTTAGGCTGCGCCTCCGTGGTCATTACCCACGACATCGCCGAGTCCTTTGCGATTGCTGATCACGTTTATCTGGTCGGTCAGGGTGAACTGAAAGCGCACGGCACACCGGCCACGCTCGGTGCCTCGACTGACCCCTATGTTCAGCAGTTTTTACACGGGCATGCCGACGGCCCGGTTGCTTTCGACTACCCCGTCACCCCTGCCTTTGAAGCTTGGCTTGCTCGCACAGGCACACAGGCATGAGTCAATCTAACTTTTTAGCCCATCTTGGCAAACAGGCGCGCGAGCGTCTCGCTGGGCTGGGCCTGTTTACGCGTTTCTTTTTCATGCTGTTGCAACGCAGCAGCATCGTGTTTAGCCGCCCGCGGCTCGTGTCTCAACAAGTGCATTTCATCGGCAATTTTTCTTTGCTCATCATTATTGTCTCGGGTTTATTCGTTGGATTTGTTTTAGGATTACAGGGCTATTACACCCTGAACCGCTACGGCTCTGAAGAGGCGCTTGGCTTGCTGGTCGCGCTCTCATTGACACGTGAGCTCGGCCCAGTCATTACCGCACTGCTCTTTGCCGGACGCGCCGGCACCTCGCTCACTGCTGAGATTGGCTTAATGAAAGCCGGTGAACAATTAGCCGCGATGGAAGTCATGGCCGTCGACCCAATCAGACGAGTCTTTGTCCCACGCTTTTGGGGCGGAGTCATTGCAATGCCTGTTTTGGCTGCTGTATTCTCAATGGTCGGGATTATCGGAGGCTGGGTGGTCGGTGTGCTTCTAATTGGTATCGATACCGGTGCCTTTTGGTCACAAATGCAAAGCGGTGTCGACGTCTTCAATGATGTGTTGAACGGCGTCATAAAAAGTATCATCTTTGGGGTAGCAGTGACGCTGATCGCCCTCTACGAAGGCTGGCAGGCTCGTCCAACACCTGAGGGGGTGGCGCGTGCCACCACTCGTACCGTTGTGACCGGCTCGCTCGCGGTCTTGGGGCTTGATTTTCTACTGACTGCGCTGATGTTCAGCAATTAAAGGGTCAAATAATGTCAAACGAAAAAACAGACTGGTGGGTAGGGCTCTTTATCTTGTTAGGCGCAATCGCGCTCTCTTTTCTAGCCTTACGAGCCGGCAACCTCAGCAGCTTCTCGTTTGCCCCCACCTACGCTCTGTCGGCAAAGTTCGACAACATCGGCGGGCTCAAGGTGCGTGCGCCGGTAAAAAGTGCGGGCGTCGTGGTCGGACGCGTTGCCAGCATCGCTCTAGATGAAAAAACCTTTCAGGCGGTCGTGACCGTTCAAATCGAAAAGAACTATCGTTTCCCGAAAGATTCTTCAGCCAAGATTTTAACCTCGGGCTTGTTAGGCGAACAATATATCGGCCTTGAAGCGGGTGGCGATGACGCCAACCTGGTCGCGGGTGGCACGCTTCAGTTTACGCAAAGCGCGATCGTCCTTGAAAGCCTGATCAGTCAATTCTTATACTCGTCTGCTGAAAAACAAGGCACGCCCCAAGGCACCGAATCAGCCCCCGCACCCAAGTCGCCCAAACTCTCTCAATAACGGTCAAGCATCATGCGCACTCGTTTTTTTACTCAACAATTTAGCCGAGCGCTGTGCGCACTCGCCTTGGTGATGTTATCGGGCTGCGCTACGCGCTCAACAGCCCCAGCCAACCCCGCTGACCCGCTCGAGGCCTCAAACCGAGCGGTCTTCGAGTTCAACGATGCGATCGATCGCGCAGTGTTAAAACCGGCCGCTGAAGCGTACGCCTTTGTCGTGCCGCAACCTGTTCGCACCTGTATCAACAACGTCTTTTTAAACCTCGGTGACGTATGGTCTTGGTTTAACAGTTCGCTTCAAGGGCGCCAAGCCGATGCACTGAATACCTTTGGCCGCGTCTTACTCAACTCGACGATGGGGCTTGGGGGTTGTTTGGATTTAGCGAGTCAAACTGGCGCCAAACGAATTCCTAACGACTTTGGTGTCACGCTTGGGGTTTGGGGGCTCGACTCTGGTCCTTACCTTGTACTGCCGATTATGGGCTCCTCGACCCTCAGAGACGGTGCGGGCCGAGCCGTTGATATCTATGTGAATCAGTTCGGGTATGGTTCGTTGATTACGAACATCGATGTTCGTAATTCAATTTATGGTCTTGAGGTGATCGAGCGCCGAGAGGCACTGCTCGCAGTCACAAACACGATTGACCGTACCGCGCTAGACCGCTACAGCTTCATACGTGATGCCTACCTAAAGCGGCGTCAGGCTCAAGTTGCCGGAGCCACCGCTGAGGCCCAGACTCTACCGAACTACGAAGACTTTGGGGCCGCACCGGCCGATGAAAAAGCGCTTGGCATCGCGCCAAAAAAATAGGGTTCCCCTGTAGTACCTGCCAGCAGATATTTAGCCTATTGCAAGGATATGTTTGATGAAGTCTCGCATCGATTTATTTTTTAAACTGATTGTCTTGTGCGTGCTGCTGGGGTTGGGTCACACTTCACGTGCGCAGACAAAACCTGATCCGAAGGCCGCCCCCAACGACTTCGTGCAGCAGGTCGCCGATCAAGTCCTCACCGCGCTTAAGACCGATAGCAGCGTGCGCGCCGGCAACACCGCGCGCGTCAATCAAATCGTTGACGACCTCATTTTGCCTCACGTCAATTTTGAAAAAACAACGCGCCTCGCAGCGGGTCGCTATTGGCGACAGGCAACACCCGAACAACAGGCAGCCTTGGTCAAAGCCTTTCGCGGCACCTTAGGTCGCTCTTACAGCGGTGCCTTCACCCGCGTCGACGAGGGCACCAGCATTAAAGTCTTGCCTTTGCGAGGCGACGCCGATGCCACCGACCTCGTCGTCAAATCTCAGGTCATGCAGCGCGCCAATACTCAACCGATTGCGCTAGATTACCGACTTGAAAAAACACCCCAAGGCTGGAAGATCTATGACCTAAACGTTGAAAATATCTGGCTGATTGAAAACTACCGTAATCAGTTTTCTCAGCAAATTAGTCAAAACGGGATCGATGGCCTGATTCAAGCGCTCAATCAACGCGCTCAACAACAATAACGATTAGTCCCCGCTCCTGCGGGGCATCTGGTCGCTCGGGGGTACCGCCCCACAACAAGGTCGTCATGTCTGCTGTTTCGTTTGAACATGTTTCTAAAGTTTTTGCACCTCGCACCTTGGGCTGGCGTGGCTTGTTTCGCCCACCTACAGGCCCCGGCTTTCAGGCGCTTGATGATGTGTCTTTAACAATCGAGCACGGCGAGTTTTTTGCGTTGCTGGGGCCTAACGGCGCCGGCAAAACGACACTCATTTCTGTGCTGGCAGGGCTGTGCCAGGCTACCCAAGGGCGTGCCAGTGTTTGTGGCCATGATGTGGTCAACGATTATCAGGCGGCCAGGCGCTCGTTAGGTGTCGTGCCCCAAGAGTTGGTGTACGACCCATTTTTTACAGTCCGCGAAACCTTAAGAATTCAATCAGGTTATTTTGGCTTTCGCCACAACGACGACTGGATTGACGAAATCTTGGCCAACCTTGGGCTCACCGACAAGGCCGATGAGAACATGCGTGCCTTGTCTGGCGGGATGAAGCGTCGCGTGCTGGTTGCTCAAGCGCTGGTGCACCGCCCACCCGTCATCGTGCTTGACGAACCCACAGCAGGAGTTGATGTCGACTTACGCCGCAGCCTCTGGGAATTCATTTCCCGGCTCAACGCCAAAGGCCACACCATCATCTTGACCACGCACTACCTTGAAGAAGCTGAAATGCTGTGTAACCGCACTGCCATGCTAAAGGGCGGGCGCATCGTCGCACTCGACACAACCAAAGCCCTGATCGCACGCGCGGGCGGCAATCTCGAACAAGCGTTTGTCCAAATCATGAACGCCCAACCGTCTAAGTTTTCTGAGGCACAAGCATGAGCGCCCCGATTTTGACCGCTCGTGCAGGTGCCGGCTCAGGATTTCCGACCCTACTTGGCAAAGAATTACTGCGTTTTTGGAAGGTCAGCTTTCAGACCATTGCCGCTCCCGTCATCACAGCATTGCTGTACCTTGTGATTTTTGCTCAGGTGTTACAAGATCGGATCCAGGTGTATGGCAGCGTGCCCTACACCGCTTTTTTGATCCCAGGGCTCATGATGATGAGCATGCTGCAAAACGCCTTTGCTAACCCGTCGTCATCGCTCATTCAAAGCCGCGTCACAGGCAATTTGGTATTTGTCTTGTTGCCACCCATCTCGCACCGAGAGTTCTTCAGTGCCTATGTGTTGGCCGCCATTGTGCGGGGTCTGGCCGTCGGAACCTGTGTCTGGCTGGTATCCCAATATTTCAGCTCGACACCAATCAAGCATCCGCTTTGGGCGCTCGTCTTCGCGATTCTCTCGTGCGGCATTATGGCGATCTTGGGTTTAATTGCTGGGCTGACCTCCGAAAAATTTGATCAGCTCGCCGCTTTTCAAAATTTTCTGATTATGCCTGCCACGTTTTTATCTGGAGTGTTTTATTCAGTGCACACCCTACCTGCCTTTTGGCAGACTGTGTCGCACTGGAATCCGCTCTTCTACACGATTGATGGGTTTCGCTACGGGTTTTTTGGCGTGGCCGATGTCTCGCCTTGGCAAAGCCTAGCCGTTGTCGCCGGGGTGTTTTCCGTTTTGGCAACGTTTGCCCTGCGCCTTTTAGGCCGAGGCTACAAGCTGCGTAGCTAAACCATCTAAAATAACGAATATTCTAGAATCGTTACCCCCTCAAGGACCTTGCAGATCATGTTGCCTACCCCAGAAGATATTCGTGCTTACATCGCCGCCGGGCTCGCCTGCGAGCACCTTGAAGTCAGCGGCGATGGCGCGCATTTCGAGGCAGTCATCGTCAGCAACGCGTTTGCAGGTAAACGCCTGATCGCCCGCCATCAGTTGGTGTATGCCGCGTTAGGTGATCGGATGAAACAAGAAATCCACGCACTCTCGATGCGGACCTTAACCCCCGAAGAGTTCAGCAAACCCGTCTGATGGATATTTTACGAATCACGGGTGGTAGTCGCCTGCACGGTGAAGTCAGTATTTCTGGCGCAAAAAATGCGGCCCTGCCAATTTTGTGTGCTGGTTTACTCACTGCCGATACGGTCACACTCACTAACGTACCCAAGTTAAACGACATTGCGACCACGCTTAAATTATTAGGCCAGATGGGCGTTCGTTGCACGCGCGAAACCGATGGCACGGTTCATATCACTGCCAACGACGTCACGACCCTCGAGGCGCCCTATGAACTGGTGAAAACCATGCGCGCTTCGATTTTGGTGCTGGGGCCGCTGCTCGCACGGTTTGGTCAGGCACGAGTCAGCCTGCCCGGCGGCTGTGCAATTGGTCAGCGCCCAGTCGACCAACATATTCACGGCTTGGCCGCGTTAGGGGCTGACATCAGCATCGAACACGGTTTTGTCGTAGCGCGTGCCCAGCGCCTAAAGGGCGCCGTCATACGTACCGACATGGTGACAGTCACTGGCACCGAAAATCTGCTGATGGCTGCCGTCTTAGCAGAAGGTCAAACCGTTTTAGAAAACGCCGCGCGTGAACCCGAGGTCGTGGATCTAGCCGAACTGTTGATTAAGATGGGCGCGCAGATTCGTGGCCATGGTACCGATCGCATCATCATTGAAGGCGTCAAGAGCCTGCACGGTGCCACCCATCAGGTGATACCTGATCGTATCGAAGCGGGTAGCTTTTTGTGTGCAGTGGGTGCAGCCGGAGGCGACATCACGTTACGCCAGGTCGCGCCCGACACCATGGGTGCCACCCTCTCTAAACTCCAAGAGGCTGGTGTGACCCTGACCTGCGGCACTGACTGGATTCGCGCCAGCATGACACAGAGGCCCAAACCTGTTGACTTTCGTACACACGAATACCCAGGGTTTGCCACTGACATGCAAGCCCAATTAATGGCGCTAAACGCGCTGGCCGACGGCACCTCGGTCATCGCTGAAACAATTTTTGAAAACCGCTACATGCACGTGCAAGAGCTACTGCGCTTGGGCGCTCGCATTGACATCGACGGTCACACAGCAGTTGTACGTGGTGTAAAAAAACTGTCGGGAGCAACTGTCATGGCCACCGATTTGCGTGCCTCTGCAAGCCTTGTCATTGCGGGTTTAGCAGCTGAGGGCCAGACCATCGTCGAGCGAATCTATCACCTTGACCGAGGCTACGAGCGCATGGAGCACAAGCTCAGACAGCTAGGCGCCAACATCGAACGCATTTCTAGCAAGGATCTCTCATGAGTGCAGCTGAGTCGCTTCGGCCTTTAACGATGGCCCTCTCGAAAGGACGGATTTTTGAAGAAACTCTGCCGCTTCTCGAGGCGGCTGGCATTCAAGTTTCTGAAAACCCAGAGCAGTCGCGTAAGCTGATTATCGCCACCAGCAACCCTGGCTTGCGGTTAATTATTGTACGCGCCTCTGACGTTCCAACCTACGTTGAATACGGCGCGGCTGATCTGGGTATTGCTGGTAAAGATGTACTCATCGAACACGCAGCGCAACACCCTGGTGGGTTGTATCAGCCGATTGACCTAAACATCGCACGTTGTCGCTTGGCTGTCGCAGTGCGAAAAGGATTTGATTACGAGGCTGCTGTGCGCCAAGGTGCACGCTTACGTGTTGCGACCAAATACACCCAAGCAGCGCGCGAACACTTTGCCGCAAAAGGTGTGTACGTTGACCTCATCAAACTTTACGGCTCAATGGAACTCGCACCCTTAGTGGGCCTGGCCGATGCGATCGTCGACCTGGTCTCAACCGGCAACACCTTAAAGGCTAACGATTTAGTCGCGGTCGAAGACATCATGCCGATTTCATCGCGCTTGGTGGTCAACCGTGCCGCACTTAAAACCCGTCATGCACAACTGCAACCGCTGTTAGACGCCTTTGAACAAGCCAGTCACGCAAACGTGGCAACCGCGTGACACCTAGAGACTGACACCATGGCAACCATTTCACGCCTAGACTCGCGCGACCCAGACTTTGACGCAAAGCTCACCACCTTGTTGGCGTTTGATGCCGAACAAGATGAGGCCATCGACAATGCGGCTGCGCGTATTCTGAAGCAAGTGCGCGCTGAGGGCGACGCGGCGCTTGTTCGCCTGACGCGTGAGTTCGATGGTGTTCAAATCAATCAGGCCGCCGAGTTAGAAATCCCGCGTAGCGAGTGGTTCAAGGCCCTTGCCGAGCTCCCTTTGGCACAGCGTCAAGCGCTTGAGGCGGCGGCCGAGCGCGTACGTACGTATCACGTACACCAAATTCAAAACAGCTGGTCTTACACTGAGGCCGACGGCACGCGTTTAGGGCAACAGATTACGGCCCTCGACCGCGTTGGGGTCTACGTACCAGGTGGCAAAGCCGCTTATCCCTCTTCGGTGCTGATGAATGCGATTCCAGCGAAGGTGGCTGGCGTTTCAGAGGTCGTGATGGTAACGCCAACCCCTGGTGGCCATCGTAACGCCATGGTGCTAGCCGCTGCGGCGATTGCAGGTGTTGACCGCTGTTTCGCGATGGGTGGTGCCCAGGCCATCGGCGCGCTCGCCTACGGCACTGCAACGGTGCCGGCCGTCGATAAAATTGTTGGCCCAGGTAATGCCTACGTCGCTGCGGCAAAACGCCGCGTCTTCGGCGTCGTGGGCATCGACATGATTGCAGGCCCAAGCGAAATCCTCATCATCTGCGACGGTAAAACGTCGCCCGACTGGATCGCGATGGATCTGTTCTCGCAAGCCGAACACGACGAGCTTGCTCAGGCGATCTTGTTGTGCCCAGATGCGAGTTACCTCGACGCAGTCGAGCGCTCGATCAACAAATTACTACCCACCATGCCCAGGGCTGACATCATTCGTGCAAGCTTGCGCGACCGCGGCGCGCTGATTTTGGTACGAGATTTGAACGAGGCTTGCACAATTAGCAACCAGATCGCGCCTGAGCACCTTGAAGTGTCAACTGAAGAGCCTGACGCCTGGCTGCCTCATTTGCGTCACGCTGGTGCGATTTTTATGGGGCAGCACAGCTCTGAGTCGCTTGGTGACTATTGCGCGGGTCCGAACCACGTGTTGCCAACCTCGCGTACTGCTCGGTTTTCTTCACCGCTAGGCGTCTATGACTTTCAAAAACGCTCAAGTTTGATCCACGTCTCGCAAGCCGGTGCGCAAACACTGGGCAAAATTGCTGCTGAACTCGCGCTAGGCGAAGGCCTGCAAGCCCATGCGGCAAGCGCCACCTACCGCCTCACGACACCAAGCAGCAAGTAATTTCAGCGATCCAGCACGATTCACAACAACAATTCGCTCAGACCGCCCTACAATGTAGATTCTGACGCTAAGAGCCCAAGCCATGCGCACCGCCGAAATTATCCGCAATACCAACGAAACAAAAATACGTGTCGCAATCAATCTAGATGGCACAGGCCGCCAAAAGCTCGACACGGGCGTGCCTTTTTTAGATCACATGCTTGATCAAATTGCGCGCCACGGTTTAATTGACCTTGAGGTGCATGCTCAGGGCGATTTAGAAATTGATGCTCACCACACGGTTGAAGACGTTGGCATCACGCTTGGTCAAGCCATTGCTAAAGCCGTGGGCGATAAAGCCGGGATTCGTCGCTACGGCCATGCGTATGTGCCTCTGGACGAGGCGCTTTCGCGCGTGGTGGTAGATTTTTCAGGCAGGCCCGGCTTGCAATTTCATGTGCCCTTCACCCGCGCACGCGTTGGTGATTTTGATGTTGACCTCACCATTGAATTTTTTCAGGGTTTGGTCAACCATGCGCTACTCACCATGCACATTGATAACTTGCGCGGCGTCAATGCTCACCATCAGTGCGAAACGATCTTCAAAGCCACCGGTCGAGCGCTACGCATGGCGCTCGAACTCGATCCACGCAGTGCTGGCGTTGTGCCGTCTACCAAAGGTGTCCTGTAAACCATGGCCTTGATTGCCATCGTCGACTATGGCATGGGCAATATCCACTCGGTCGAGCGGGCATTGCGCCACGCCGCCCCCGAGGCTGATATCCGCTTATGCAGTCAGGCGCGCGACATTTTGGCTGCTGACCGCGTGGTGTTTCCGGGTCAGGGGGCAATGGCCGACTGCATCCGCACGTTGGATGAGGCGGGCTTGCGTGAGGCGGTGCTTAACGCAGCAAAAAGCAAGCCCTTACTTGGCGTTTGCGTGGGCGAACAAATGTTGTTTGAACGCAGCGAAGAAGGCAACACCGCCAGCCTGGGCATCTTTAAAGGCGAGGTTCGGCGTTTTCAGGGCTCCGCCTTCTCTGCGGGCCCACAACAGCTCAAAGTGCCGCATATGGGCTGGAATCCAGTCAAACAAAGCCGTGAGCATGCCCTGTGGCAGGGTATCCCCGATATGACCCCCTTTTATTTTGTTCACAGTTACTATGCCGTGCCCGCTCAGGCTGAGCTCACCGTCGGGCAAAGCAACTACGGCGGCCTGTTTACCTGTGCTGTTGCAGCCGACAATATCTTTGCCGTACAGTTTCATCCAGAAAAAAGTGCCGATTATGGTTTGCGTCTTTACCGTAATTTTGTAGACTGGAAGCCTTAAACTAATCCCTTATCCACACTCGCTTATTGTGAGTGCTTTGAACTTTACGTGACCACTCAATACTCACATGCTGCTGATCCCTGCAATTGATCTCAAAGACGGACGCTGCGTCCGCCTGCGTCAAGGCGACCTCGACGACGCAACAGTCTTCTCAGAAGACCCAACCGCCATGTCTAACCTTTGGCTTGACCGAGGCGCACGACGCCTGCATTTAGTCGACCTCAATGGCGCTGTAGCCGGCAAACCTAAAAACGAATCTGTCATTCGCGCGATTGTCGATTCGGTTGGTTCAGATATTCCGGTTCAAATTGGCGGTGGCATTCGCGACCTCGACACGATCGAGCGCTATCTAGATTTCGGTATCACCTACGTCATCATCGGTACCGCTGCGGTTAAAAATCCCGGATTTTTGCACGATGCCTGCGGCGCGTTTCCCGGCAGCATTATCGTTGGACTCGACGCGCGCGATGGCAAAGTTGCGACCGATGGCTGGAGCAAGCTCACCAAGCATGATGTGCTCGACATGGCCAAAAAATTTGAAGACTACGGTTGCGAAGCAATTATCTATACGGATATTGGCCGTGATGGCATGTTGACGGGCGTCAACATCGAAGCAACGGTACGACTCGCTCAACACGTGCGGATCCCGGTGATCGCCTCGGGCGGAGTCACAGACATGCGCGACATCGAAGCTCTGTGCGCAGTTGAGGCCGAGGGCATTGAGGGCGCGATTTTAGGTCGTAGCATCTATGAAGGTACCCTTGATTTTGAAGCCGCACAGCTGCGTGCTGATGAACTCGCACCATGAGTCAGTTAGTCACGCCGAGCACCAATAGCGGCCTGACTCGTCGAATCATTCCGTGCCTTGACGTCACCGCAGGTCGCGTTGTGAAAGGCGTGAACTTCGTCAATCTGATTGATGCAGGCGACCCTGTTGAAATTGCTCAGCGCTACAACGAACAAGGCGCAGACGAGCTCACCTTTTTAGACATCACCGCCACGAGCGACGGGCGTGATTTGATTCTCTCGATCATCGAGCGAGTCGCTTCGCAAATTTTTATCCCCCTGACAGTAGGCGGTGGTGTGCGTCAGGTGAGTGATGTGCAACGGCTGCTCAATGCGGGCGCCGACAAAGTCTCGATGAATAGTGCTGCAGTCGCCAACCCAGAGCTTGTTCGCGCCGCCTCTAATTATCACGGCTCGCAGTGCATTGTTGTGGCGATTGATGCGCGACGTGTGGCCGATAGTACGACCCCCGCCTGGGAGGTCTTCACTCATGGCGGGCGTCGTGGCACCGGCTTGGACGTTATCGCTTGGGCGCGTCAAATGGCAGAATACGGTGCGGGCGAACTGCTCTTAACCAGCATGGATCGCGACGGTACCAAAGCCGGTTTTGACCTCGAACTCACACGCCGCGTGGCCGACGCCGTCGCGATCCCGGTGATTGCCTCGGGCGGCGTAGGGACTCTGCAGCATTTAGCTGATGGTGTGACCTTGGGCGGTGCCAGCGCGGTACTGGCCGCCAGTATTTTTCACTACGGTGAGTTCACCGTGGGTCAGGCCAAAGACTTTATGGCAAACCAAGGCATTGCCGTGAGGCGCAATATATGACAACCACTGCGCGCCCCGCCTGGCTGAGCGAGGTCAAATTTGACGATAAGGGCTTGATCCCAGCGATTTCGCAAGACGCCACCACCGGGCAAATTTTGATGGTGGCATGGATGAACGCCGATGCACTCTCTGAGACGGCACAAACAGGCCGTGCGGTATTTTGGTCGCGTTCGCGTAACCGGCTTTGGCGCAAGGGCGAAGAGTCTGGTCACGTACAACGCCTAGTTGAACTCAGACTGGATTGCGATGGTGATGTACTGTTGCTAAAAGTCGAACAAATCGGCGAGATCGCCTGCCATACTGGACGCGCAAGTTGTTTCTATCGGCGTCTTGAACAAAGTGCTGATCCGTTATCCTCAAAATGGGTAAGCGTTGATCCAGTTCTCAAAGACCCCGAGCTCATTTACAAGTGAACGCCCTAAACATGACAGCTTCTACTTCCACCGCCTCACCGACTGACACGTCCGATGTCATTCTGGCAAGAATCGCTGACATCCTAGCCACTCGTTTACCAGCGCGCGGTGGCGATCCTGCTACCTCCTATGTGGCCAAGCTGTTTTCGAAAGGGCCCGACGCTGCGTTAAAAAAGATTGGTGAAGAAGCCACTGAACTCGTTATGGCGGTCAAAGACCAACAACCCGAGCGAATCGTGGCAGAAACTGCAGATTTGTGGTTTCATTGCTTGGTGGTGCTCACTGAGCATGGTTTGCGCCCCGAACAGGTATTGGCCGAATTGGCTAGGCGCGAAGGCGTATCTGGCCTTCAAGAAAAAGCTTCCCGTAACCCTTAAACGAACTCCCATGAGCGAAAACTGCCTCTTCTGCAAGATTGTGAAAGGTGAAATCCCTGCAAAAATCGTCTACACCGATGACGATTGTGTGGTTTTTCATGACATTCACCCCGCAGCTCCAGTACATTTACTCATGGTGCCCCGTCACCATATCGTGTCCATGCAAGATATCAAACCCGAAGATGCTGGCTGGTTAGGTAGAATGCTGACTCAAGTGCAACACATCGCATTAACAAATGGCTGCAACCCGGGGCCTGAAGGCGGTTTTCGTCTCACCACGAATTCAGGCCTTGAGGGCGGCCAAGAGATTAAACACCTGCATTTTCATATCCTTGGTGGTAAACGTCCTTGGCAGGGCTTCACCCCCATCAAGAATTAATCTGGAGAACGATCATGGGTAGTTTTAGTATTTGGCACTGGCTAATTGTTTTGGTTATTGTTGCGCTCGTTTTTGGCACCAAAAAGATTAGAAACATCGGAGCCGATTTAGGCGGTGCGGTAAAAGGCTTCAAAGAAGGCATGAAAGACCCAAACGCGAAAGAAGGTGAGGCCACGACAGCAGCAGCTGAGGCAGCACCGGTGCAACGCGTTGCGACGGCCGAGACCATAGACGTGCAAGCAACAGAGAAATCAAATACTCAGCCCGGTCCGCGTTAACCCTTTCCGCTAGCTTTTCTAGCTGAGTCTTTTTGGCACATCACACACCATGTTTGACGTCAGCTTTACCGAACTACTCGTTATCGGGGTCGTAGCTCTGGTCGTCATCGGCCCAGAGCGTCTGCCCAAAGTGGCTCGTACGCTCGGCCACTTGGTGGGGCGCGCGCAGCGCTATGTGAATGATGTCAAAACTGACATTCAGCGAGAGGTCGAACTCGACGAGTTGCGCAAGCTAAAAGACCAAATGCAAGATGCCGCTCAAAGCGTGCAGTCAAGCCTGCAAAATACCGAGTCATCGCTGCGCAAGCCTCTTGAGTCACTCGAACAAGACGTCTCAGCAATAAAAGAATCGCTGTCCCATACCAGCTCAGATCTCGTCGAGCCGGTCAACCCCGAGATCCCAAAGCCCTCGGTGGCAACAGCGACCAATACGAGCCCTTCGAGTATCGCTGCAGCCTCAATCCCCTCTTTTGCCGAAGCTGAGGCGCAGGCCATGCTGGTACCAGATCCGCTCCCAACGTTAGTGCCCCTGCCAGAACTCGTTCCGGTGGCCGCACACACACTGCCACTCGCCGCGGCCCCAACTCAACTCGAGCTCGGCGCTTTGGCACCTACGACGGCTCACAACCCAAAACAGACCTCGGTCGCCTCTTCAACCCCAGGATCTGCATCTTGAGCTCTGACCGTTCTGCTAACACTGCAACTGAAGGCACCACCCAGCCTAATCAAGACGCCGACCAAGCGTCGGCAGTCAACGAAAGTTTTATGTCGCATCTGGTTGAACTGCGCACACGTTTATTGCGCGCAGTTGGCACCGTAGTGGCCATCTTTGTGGTGCTGTTTATCTATCCCGGCGCCTCGGTGATCTATGACATCTTGGCCGCACCGATGCTCGCCTCGCTGCCTCAAGGTACCCGCATGATCGCCACAGGCGTCATTACTCCATTTATGGTGCCCATGAAAGTCACCATGATGGCTGCTTTCATTGTGTCCTTGCCCGTCGTGCTTTATCAGGTGTGGGCTTTTGTGGCACCTGGCTTATATCGGCACGAGCAGCGCTTAGCCCTGCCCTTGATCGTTTCAAGTTCGTTGCTCTTTATTGCCGGGATGGCTTTTTGCTATTTCGTTGTGTTCAAGTCGGTTTTCACCTTTATTGCGTCCTTTGCGCCCGAATCCATCACCCCGGCGCCTGACATCGAAGCCTACCTGAGCTTTGTGATGACCATGTTTCTGGCCTTTGGGGTCACATTTGAAGTCCCTGTTGCCGTTGTCTTATTGGTGCGCATGGGGATTGTGACTGTCGCAAAGCTTAGAGAAGCGCGGGGTTACGTCGTCGTAGGGGCCTTTGTGATTGCTGCCGTTGTGACCCCACCAGACGTCGTCAGTCAGTTTTTGCTGGCTGTACCGTTGTGTGTGCTCTATGAGATTGGCATCTTGGTTGCAACGGGGGTCAAACCCCGCAGCCAAGACAATACTGATGCCGAGTCCTAACTTTTTGCACAGACTAGGCGTAGTTTGCGCATTAAATATATCTGTAACCATTTATCCTATTTGTACGAATGGTTACAAGAAAAATATCTCTTGTGACTAAATGTTTTAAGGTATATCTTTTAATCATTGGTCAATAATCTTAGCTTCGGCCAAGCTGATCAATGCCCAGTCAGATCGAACCTATTGTGGTTCGATCGCGGTACTTAAAGGGACCATCGTGCTCGCTCATCGTCTTAAACAGGCCCGTCTACGCGCGGGGTTGTCACAAGAAAAGCTCGGCAAACTCGCCGGTATTGATCCAATGTCAGCAAGCGCTCGTATGAACCAATACGAACGCGGTAAGCATTCACCCGACTATCAATTGATGTGCCGTGTGGCTGAAATACTGAATATGCCAGTCAGTTGGTTTTACACCGAGGACGAAGAACTTGCGCGTCTGCAAGAAATCGCGTTTCACCTCGACGCCAATGTACGTCGGCCATTGTTTGTACAGGCCGAGTCTTTGTTCGCAGCAAACCCACCTGTTGCAAAGACCGTCGCGGCAGAGCCCACCAAGTAGACTTGTGTACAGAGTTACTTCGGCCTGACCGGACGCTGACCTAGCGTCAGCGTTAAGGTTTGGGTGCGCCCGTTACGATAGATTCCCAACTCAATCGTTTCACCAGGCGCATTCGCAGCAATGCGCGCCATGAGCCGCTGGGTATCGTTAACCGGTTGACCCGCAATCGTTTGAACAATATCACCGACCTTTAGGCCGCCTTTAGCGCCGGGGCCGTCTCGCATGATGCCAGCGATAATCACGCCGCGAACCCGTTCTAGGCCAAAGGCGCGGGCCAAGTCGGCTGTCATGTCTTGCGGTTCGATGCCAAGCCACCCTCGTTTCACAAAGCCAAACGTCACGATTTCGCTCAAGACCTTTTGCGCCGCTACGGCTGGAATCGCAAAGCCAATTCCCAGCGAGCCGCCGGATCTTGAATAAATTGCCGTATTAATGCCCACCAACCGACCCAGAGTGTCCACCAAGGCCCCACCCGAGTTTCCGGGATTGATTGCGGCGTCAGTCTGAATGAAGTTTTCATAGGTGTTGATCCCTAACCCTTCACGGCCCAGCGCAGACACGATACCCATTGTGATCGTTTGACCAACACCAAACGGGTTGCCAATGGCAAGCACTACATCCCCGATTTTGGGAGGGTCAAGTGACGCAAAGCCCAACACGGGTAGCTGGCTCATTTCAACTTGCAACACCGCAAGATCTGAGTCTGCATCGACGCCCAGCACCTTGGCGACCGCTTGACGGCCATCTGTGAGTGCAACCACAATCTCGTCCGCCCCCTCAATGACGTGAAGGTTCGTTAACACATGCCCCTTGGCAGACACCACCACGCCCGAGCCCAAACTAGTCGTTTGTTGTGTTTGGTTAAATCCGGGCATTTGTTCAAAAAATTTGCGCAACACTGGATCAGGTGGCAAAGGAAGGCGCGACACGGTTGCCCGTTTAGTGGTGTGAATATTGACCACTGCTGGCGCAGCCACAGAGACAGCTCCAGCGTAAGAGCCTGGTGCTTGTGAAGCGTTGCTGTCCGTACTAGGCAATAATCCAACAGCGCCATTCGGGCCGCGAAGTTGCGGTTTGACCCCTAGCCAATCTGGGCGCAAAGTTGTCACCACAAATAAAACTGCTATACAGACCGTTACCGCTTGGGTAAACAGCAACCAAAGACGACGCATGAGGTTTTCCAGAAAATGATGAAAACGGTATCAACCCAAACTTTAGAGCAGTGGCTCAACAGTACCCTCAGCACCGCTGCCTTCAATGACTACTGCCCAAATGGTCTCCAAGTTCAAGGCAAACCAACCATCTCGCATATTATCTCGGGCGTGACAGCAAGTCAGGCCTTAATTGACGTCGCAGCCCAACGCGAGGCCGACGCCTTACTTGTGCATCATGGTTGGTTTTGGAAAGGCGAAGACCCAAGGGTGCTCGGCATACGCAAGCGACGCCTCGCCGCGCTGCTGACACACGACATCAATTTGTTGGCCTTTCATTTGCCTTTGGACGCCCACCCAGTGCTTGGCAACAACGCGCAACTCGCGCGGGTGCTTGGCTTGGTAGCAGAGCCAACAACGACTTCAAATGGCCTACTTTGGTTTGGCTCGATGCCTGAGGCCAACACACTTGGCCAGGTCGCCAGCCTTGTCGAGCAGCGCTTAAACCGCCCGCCCATGGTGATTGGCGCAGAAGAATTAGCCGTACAACGGATTGCTTGGTGTACTGGGGCGGCCCAAAACATGCTTGATCAGGCCATTCACGGGGGCGCCCAAGTGTTTATCACTGGCGAAGTCTCTGAGCCTACGGTGCATCTCGCTCGTGAGGCAGGCGTGGGGTTTATCAGCGCAGGCCACCACGCAACTGAGCGCTATGGTGTCCAAGCGCTCGGCCAGGCGATTGCCCAAGAGTTCGGTATCCGGGTTGACTTTGTCGATCTTGATAACCCTGTGTGACCCCTCTTTCACTGCGCATGACCGGCAGGCTTCACAACCTCGCTCGCGCGATCCAAGTCCGACGAATGGATCTTGCCGAGTGCTGTCAACCTTTCATCGGGTCTCTTGCGAAGTGTAAGTGCCTACTTTTTAAGCGAGTCTCTGATCTCGCGTAGCAACTCAATGTCTTCAGGTGTCTTAGCCGGGGGCGCCGCTAGATCCATTTTGGCGCGGGCAGTATTGATTGCCTTCACCATAAAAAAGATGACGAACGCCAGCAAAACAAAGTTAATGACAATTGTTAAAAAATTACCCCAGGCAAACAAGTTAGCCCCAGCCTTCGTTAAATCAGCGTAAGTTTCAGGCCCGGCATACTGCGCGGGGCGAGACAACACAATGTATTTGTTACTGAAGTCGACCGAACCGCCCACCAAAAAATTCACCAACGGCATGACAATATCTTTGACCAGCGAGTCAACGATCTTGCCAAAAGCAGCACCCACGATTACGCCCACAGCCAAATCAACCACGTTGCCGCGTAGTGCAAATTGCTCAAATTCTTTGAAAATTCCTTTTCCCTGCGCCATTTCTAATTTCTCCCACAGAAAGTACCGGCTCGGTCGGGCTATAATAAGGGGTTAAAACGTTTGCAACAAGACGAAATATGTTTGTTGGGTAATGACTGCTAGGCGGCGTTGATAAGGTAAGGTCGCCCGCGCAACCACAAGGATAGGAAGATGAGTCAGGATTCAGTTATGCATGACGACGAAGGCGCGGTTCCGGCCACGCTTCCGTCTGACCCCTCGCGCCGTTTCTGGATTGGCACCACCTGTGCGATGGGTGGGGTGGCGGGTTTAGCCGCCGCTGTACCATTTGTCAGCACCTTTGCACCGTCCGATAGCGCCCGCGCTGCCGGCGCACCCGTTGAAGTCGACATCAGCACCTTGGCACCCGGCGAAATGCGCACCGTTGAATGGCGCGGCAAGCCTGTCTGGCTCATTCGCCGCACTAAAGAACAACTCGATTCGCTGAAACAAAATAATGGCGAGCTTGCTGATCCAAACTCAAACCGCCCCGGTTTTACACCTGCTTATGCAAAAAACGAATGGCGCTCGCGTAAACAAGAACTCTTCGTCGCCGTCGGTATTTGCACCCATCTGGGCTGCTCGCCTACACCCAAATTTGTCACTGGCCCGCAACCAAGTCTGCCTAACAATTGGGATGGCGGCTTTTTGTGCCCCTGCCATGGCTCAACGTTTGATATGGCCGGCCGCGCGTTTAAAAATAAACCCGCACCCGACAATCTCGAAGTGCCTCCTTACCAATATTTAAGCGACACCCGCATTGTTGTTGGGGTTGACGAGAACAACAAGGCCTAACGGTCTGTTGCTCACCCCCCACAACTTGACACTGAACAAGTAAAGGAACCGTTTTCATGGCTGGCCATAAAACTGTCGAAACGACCGGACTGCTAGGTTGGATTGATCAGCGTTTTCCGCTGACATCCACATATAAAGCGCACCTGTCTGAGTACTATGCTCCAAAAAACTTTAACTTCTGGTACTTTTTTGGCGCCCTCTCATTATTAGTGTTGGTGCTGCAAATTGTCACCGGTATTTTCTTGGTCATGCACTACAAACCCGACGCGAAGTTTGCGTTTCAATCTGTCGAATACATCATGCGCGAAGTGCCCGGCGGATGGTTTATCCGCTATATGCACTCAACCGGGGCCTCGATGTTTTTTGTCGTGGTGTACCTGCACATGGTGCGTGCGCTGATTTACGGTTCTTACCGCAAACCGCGTGAATTAGTCTGGATCTTCGGTGTCGGTATTTTCTTGTGCCTAATGGCCGAGGCGTTTTTTGGCTATCTCTTACCTTGGGGTCAGATGTCTTTCTGGGGTGCACAGGTGATTGTGAACCTTTTCTCGGCGATCCCATTTATAGGGCCTGAGCTCTCGATCTGGATTCGGGGTGACTATGTGGTATCTGACGCTACACTGAATCGCTTTTTCGCCTTCCATGTGATTGCTATCCCCCTGGTGCTGCTCGGCCTGGTTGCCGCGCACGTCGTCGCCTTGCACGAAGTGGGCTCAAACAACCCAGACGGCGTTGACATCAAAACCAAACAAGACAAGTACGGTCGTCCACTTGATGGCATCCCGTTTCACCCCTACTACACCGTGCACGACATCATGGGTTTTATGGGATTTCTCATCATCTTCATGGCGATTGTTTTCTTCGCCCCCGAGATGGGCGGCTACTTTCTAGAGTTCAACAACTTTATTCCGGCTGACCCACTTAAAACACCTTTGCACATTGCGCCGGTCTGGTATTTCACTCCGTTCTACTCCATGCTGCGCGCCACGACCGACGACTTTACGTGGGTGCTGGCTGGTTCAGCCGTCATAGCAGCAATCGTAATGTTTTTTCGTAGCAAGGGCTTAGTCAAACTGATTGTGCCCGTCGTGCTAATCGGCGTAGCCGTATTGCTGCGCCTGATCGACGCTAAGTTCTGGGGTGTCGTGGCAATGGGTGGCGCAGTCGTGTTGCTGTTCTTCCTGCCTTGGTTGGATTACAGCCCTGTCAAATCCATACGCTACCGTCCAGGCTGGCACAAAACACTTTACGGCATTTTCTTTGCCAACTTTGTTGTCTTGGGCTATCTCGGTACACAAGCGCCA
>JARXAG010000004.1 GCA_029866055.1 Burkholderiaceae bacterium | reverse complement strand
CCAGACGTACCCAACAAGACCACAAAAGATCCCTGAGTAATCTCCAAGCTAGTGCTTTTTAGGGCCTTTAGGTTGTTTTTATAGGTGACTTCTAGGTCAGCAGTGCAAATCACTGAGTCTGTCGCCATAGGGTGGCTGTTGGTAGGCGTGACGGCAGGATTCATATCTTTTTTGGGGCTCGCCATTGGTTGTGGCGATGGTTCAACGCCGAATCTTAAAGAGTTGTGGCAATCGTTCAACGCCGACACTTTATCCACCTAATCATTGGTATTATGATGACTTCAAATGACATTTGTATGACTCATCAGGCGCAGCGAAAAAGCGGCTGCTTAAGTCAATCAATCACCATCGGCCTGCCGGCTCAAAGAGACTTTTAAAAAGAGACCCCTCATGAACTTGACCCCCGCTCAATTGGCGCAGTTTGATAAAGACGGCTATTTGTTTTTTCCAGGTTTATTCACATCTGAAGAAACCAAAACCCTGAACGCCGCCGTGCCAGAGCTTTACAGCCGGCGCGAAGCGTTCAACGTACGTGAAAAAGATAGCGATGCGGTGCGTACCAACTTTGCGGCACATATGTATAGCGAGCCCTTTGCCAAACTCGGGCGTCATCCTCGCATGATTAAGCCCGTTGAAGAGCTGTTCGGTGAAAAACTGTACATGCATCAGTTCAAGATCAACGGCAAGATGGCGTTTGAGGGCGACGTCTGGCAGTGGCATCAAGATTACGGCACCTGGTTGAATGACGACATGATGCCAACCGAGCGCGCCATGAATATTGCGATTTTCTTGGATGACGTGAACCCCTTCAACGGCCCCTTGATGTTCATCCCCGGCAGTCACAAAAAAGGCGTCATTGAGGCCAAGCACGATCTCACTACAACCAGTTATCCGCTTTGGACAGTCGATAACGCACTGATTACACAACTCGTTGCGCGTGCTGGCGATAAAAATGGCGGCATCGTTAGCCCAACGGGCCCGGCGGGCTCAATGATTCTGTTTCACAGCTGTTTGGTGCATGCCTCGGCCAGCAATCTGTCGCCCTGGAACCGCAACGCCGTCTACTTAAGCCTGTGTGCGGTCTCTAATCATATTCGTCGGCACAAGCGTCCTGAATTCATTGCTCATCGCGATTTCACACCAATTGAATGCTTGCCTGATGATTGCCTGACCAAGTCGTATCCTATCGACTTGCCCTGGGGTAACGGCATGCCCGCAAGTGCGCTTGAAACTTCGCTCGAAGAAGTGCAGGTGACTGCATGAGTTTGCATGCAAAGCTTTTAGAGCGCGAAGCAGCCAATCGCCCCATTCGCATCGGTTTAATCGGAGCGGGTAAATTCGGCTCGATGTACCTGTCACAAATCCCACGTACACCGGGTGTGCATTTGGTTGGCATTGCTGATTTGTCTCCGGCGGCTGCGCACACCAATCTTGCGCGTGTTGGTTGGGAGCCAGAACGCCTGCAAGCCAAGTCGTTAGATGATGCTGCCAAGAATGGCACAACGTTTATTTCTGAAGACTGGCAAGCCTTGGTGCGTCATCCTTCGGTGGATGTCGTCGTTGAATGCACGGGCTCGCCCATGCATGCGGTCGACCATATTCTTGAAGCGTTTGCGTATAAAAAGCACGTGGTCAACGTGACCGTTGAAGCGGATGCGTTTTGTGGCCCGTTACTGGGCTCGCGAGCCTTGGCCGCGGGCGTGGTCTACTCTTTAGCCTTTGGCGACCAGCCCGCCTTGATTTGTGATTTGGTTGACTGGGCGCGTACTTGTGGTTTTCCGGTCGTGGCAGCAGGTCGTGGGCACAAATGGTTACCGCATTTTTCTGAATCGACACCCGAAACTGTTTGGGGCTTCTACGGCTTAACCCCCGAGCAAGCTGAGCGTGGTGGCTTAAATCCAAAAATGTTCAATAGCTTTTTAGATGGCTCTAAGCCATCGATTGAAAGCACTGCGGTTTCAAACGCAACGGGCTTGGGCGTGCCATCCAATGGGTTGCTATATCCACCCGCCAGTGTTGAAGATATCCCGTTTGTTACAAGACCCATCAGCGAAGGCGGTGTGCTTGAGCGCAAAGGCATGGTCGAAGTCATCTCTAGCCTTGAAAAAGACGGCCGAGTGATTCCTTACGACATCCGTATGGGGGTCTGGGTGACGGTTGAGGCCGAGACTGACTACATCAAGAACTGTTTTGAAGAGTACAACGCCCATACAGATCCAACAGGGCGTTATTTCACGTTGTACAAGCGCTGGCACTTAATTGGGCTTGAGGTTGGCATGAGCGTCGCCAGCGTGGCCTTGCGCGGCGAGGCGACTGGTGTTGCCAACGGCTGGAACGCCGACGTAGTAGCCACCGCCAAACGTGACTTGAAGCCAGGCGATATGCTCGATGGTGAGGGTGGCTACACGGTGTGGGGTAAGTTATTACCGGCCTCAACCTCTAAGCGTATGGGTGGCTTGCCGCTCGGGATGGCGCACAGTGTGAAAGTGGTACGGGCTGTCGCAAAAGGGCAGAGCTTGTGCTGGGATGACGTGCAGATGGATCCTAATACTGCGGCTTTTAAAATCCGTCGCGAGATGGAATCGGCTTATACGTTTTAAATCGTTGGTGATATTTCATGAATGAAGCAACTGGTGATGCACGACAGCCTCAACCCGAGAACGTTGCTGATTGTTTATTTTGTGATGCACAACTCACAGACCGTGCACGAATCGTTGAAGAAAACGAGCTTGCCTACGCGACGCGCGATGCGTATCCCGTGACGCCTTTTCATACCTTGTTTATTCCAAAGCGACACACCATTGATTATTTTGGTTTAACTGAGGCTGAGGTTGTTGCGATTCATGCGCTGATTCATTCGCAAAAAAAGATAATTGATGCGCTTGATCCGACCATTGGCGGCTACAACATTGGCATGAATTGCGGCGAAATCGCTGGGCAATCGGTCTGGCATTGCCATGTGCATTTGATCCCAAGGCGCTTGGGTGATACAGAGTTTCCGAAAGGGGGAGTCAGGCACGTCATCCCCTGGAAAGGGCGTTACGTCGATCCAAACAGCTGATCGACTGGCCAATCAATCAGCGCCGGGTTCTCATCTTCGGGTAAGAAGAATCAATCTGAAGCAAACGCACCGTGTTGCTGTGGTGCAAGGCCTTGGGCGGTAACCTGAGGCTGCTTGTTCACGACTTGTGACGCTATTACACCGCAAAGCTATCGATCTGTATAATATAATTTAAATATATATCTATCTGTTTTTAAGATAGTATGTTGGTGGCTTTTGGTTTCTTGAGTTGTTCAAATGAACATCCCCTGCGATAGCTGGTTGATTGAGCAGTGTTTGAGCTGTTTGGGTTCGCCCTAGTTCAGTTGGCGTCAATCGAGTTGCTTCGATTGATGCTGAGTGAATTGAATTACGTTTTTTTTTAGTTTCAATATGATTTGCCTGCGCTGACAAATGGAACTCAGACAACTTCGCTACTTTTTAGCTATCGCTGAGCACGGCACGTTTTCAAAGGCGGCTAGCAAGGTGTTTGTGGCGCAGTCTGCGCTCAGTCATCAGCTAGCGCAGCTTGAAGACGAGCTCGGTGCGCGATTATTTGAGCGCTCTCGTCGCGGGGTAGAGCTCACCGAAGCGGGTGTGGTGTTTCACACCTATGCGAACTCAATTTTGCGCCAAGTCGAAGATGCTGCCTCAAGCGTGGCTGGGTTAACCGATTCACCCGCAGGTAAAGTGGTGTTTGGGATACCGCACAGTGCTTCGCACGCTTTGGCCTTACCCTTGTTGAAGGCTGTTCGCGAAGAGCTCCCGAAAGTGCAGCTTGAACTAACCGAAGAGTTAACGGGCAACTTAACCCGTCAGCTGTTGGCGGGCTCGTTGCACATGGCGATCTTGTTTGATGACGGAACGCTTGAAGATTTTATTGCAGAGCCCTTGGTGTCTGAGAAGATGTCGCTGATCTATCGTCCAGAGGCGGTTGTTAAAAACGCCAAAGCCAGCATATCGTTTCGCGACGCCTTGGCGAAGCCACTGATTTTGCCTGCGCAACCACATGGCGTGAGACCACTGATTGAGCAGCAAGCGGCTCGGGCGGGTTTACTGGCCCCGAATGTAGTGGCCGATATCAGTTCTATTAGCATTTTGCGCACCTCGTTGCTTGCGGGCCTGGGGTGCACGATTTTGCCTGTGATGCCCTTAAAAGCCGAGCTCGACAGCGGGGCCTTGGTTGCCTTGTCGATTCGTGCCCCGGGTGTTCAACGGGTGGTGGCATTATGCCGCTCGCGCCACATCCCCCTCTCAACCGCCGCAGCCTCGGTCGGTGCGCTCACGGCCAGGGTGGTGCGTGCGCTTTGCCAACAGGGTTTATGGGTGGATGGGCGTTATATTGGTCGCTAAGTCGAGCAAGTCCGAAAGCCTGAATAAATATCGCGGCGCTCGGGGGTAAAGAAATTGCGGTACTGCACATGCTTTAACACTGTGTGCGTGACGGCAGCGGCACCGCGTAAAACTTTGCGTGTCCCAAACCACGGGGCTGAGTATTCGGCGTAGGGATGCACCACAAAGCCGTCAAAGGGTTCAAAGGTATCTTGAGTCCACTCCCAAACTTCGCCCCAGTTAAAGTTTGGGGTAGTGCGGGCTGCGCAATCCCACTCGGCCTCAGTGGGCAAGCGGCGCTGTGCCCAGGCGCAATAGGCTTGGGCATCATCCCATGAAAGATGAACGGCTGGGCCTTGCATGTTCATGGGCGCCCAGACACCAAAGGTTTGAATATCGAAGCCTGAGCCAGCGCGACGAACATAGAGTGGTAAGCGATGCCCGGTGGCTGCGATAAACGACATATATTGCGCCCAGCAAACAGGTTCTAAATCGATTTCAAAGGTTTTGAGCGCGACTGGGCGAGCGATGAGCTCATTATCAAAACAAAACTGATCTGCTGCAGAACCTAGTCTCCAAGACTGAGCGGGCAGGCGTGTAGTTGTCTTATGCGACCGAGGCTCGTTAGCGCTGGCTTTCGCAAGAGTACTAGCGCTAGGATTGACGGGGGCGCGAGTGTCAGCCCGAACATTAGTGTTGGCGTTAGCGATTTCGCCAGTGGTGCTGTTTGCGCGGTCGCTTACCCACACGGGGTTAAAGGGTATTGCCAGTGCTTGTGCCATATAGGCACTTGCTTCAAGGTGCATGGCTTCGTGTTGTAACACCAGCCAGTAAAAATACAGTGTCGAGCCGCTCTCGGCGTCAACCTGTAACAGCGCGAGAGTTTGCTCCAGAGTCTGTTCAGCGTACTTCAGGCAAGTGTCGCATGTTGGAAGTGCTTGATCCCAGCGCGTCACGTGTTGTACTTTAGCGCTGTCAAACCATTGGTCAGACGTGATGAGTAAAGACGTATGTTGAGGACGACCGATTTGCCAATCCGTGCCCTCAGATCGATGCTCGTTGCGGCCGATCCAGTATTCCTGAAACCAGGCGATGTGACCGAGCTCCCAAAGCGGTGGATTGAGTTCTGGCTGATAGGGGATGTGCAGTAGATTGGCGCGCTCATACGCTCGAAACGCGCTGAGCGTATGTGTGCGCAGATCTTGTAGTGCCGCGGTAAGCTCTTTCGCTTTAGCCTGACGCATCAATTTTAGTGACCTTCAATGTTTATAGCCGCTCAATCTCGCAAGCTCAATATCGTCATTGTAAGTCCGGCGCTAGCGAGCGCCAACAACGGCAATTGGCAGACCGCTAAGCGTTACGCCAACATGCTCTCAAAGAACTTTTCAGTACGTATCCTGCAAGAGTGGGATGGCGCTCAGACCGACGATGTGTTAGTTGCGTTGCATGCGCGTCGAAGCTACTCGTCGATCGAGGCTTGGCATGGTGCCCGCGGTTCTAAGGGGCTGGTCGTGGTGTTAACCGGTACCGATCTCTACCGCGATATCAAGCAAGATCCCCAGGCGCAGCAGTCGCTGCAGTGGGCTGCTCGGCTTGTGGTGTTGCAAGGGGCGGGCGTAGCCGAATTGTCGACCAAGTTGCGCGATAAAGCTCAGGTGTTATTTCAATCGACAACCACTCGACAGACTTTGCCAAAAACCAACCGTCGTCTGCGAGCGGTGATGGTGGGTCATTTACGCTCTGAAAAATCTCCTCAAACTTTTTTTGAGGCAGCTGCGGTATTGGCAACGCACAACGACATTGACCTGCACCATATTGGTGGCGAGCACGACTTGGCTTTAGCGCAACAGGCGCACCAAACGGCGTCTGAATATCCAAATTACCAGTTTTTGGGTGCGCGTAGCCATGAACAAACTCGCCGATATATTCAACGCTCGCACGTGCTGGTTCACGCTAGTGTGATGGAGGGTGGCGCCCATGTGATTATGGAGGCCGTTTGCAGCGGCGTACCAGTACTTGCTTCACGGATCGCTGGCAATATCGGGATGCTAGGTGAAGATTATGCGGGATTTTTTAAAGTGGGTGACGCGCACGAATTGGCGAGCTTGTTATTGAAGTTTAGAAATGAACCAGCGTTTGTGGCGCAATTACAAGGGCAGTGTGCCGCCCGCGCCTTTTTATTTGAGCCTGCTCACGAACGCGATGGATTGATTACAATCGTCCAAAACCTCTTACCCTAGGAATCCTCATGGCTACCAATGAACCTCGTCTGACCTCGCTTTCGCATGGCGGCGGCTGTGGCTGCAAAATCGCGCCTGCAGTGTTGTCTGAGATTTTAAAAGGCACCTTGCAAATGCCGATTCCGAAAGAATTGATGGTAGGGATCGCCACGGCAGATGATGCGGCCGTGTACAAAATCAACGATGAACAAGCATTGATCGCAACAACTGATTTTTTTATGCCGATTGTTGACGATCCTTATGACTTCGGTCGTATCGCTGCCACCAATGCGATTAGCGATGTCTATGCGATGGGCGGCAAACCGATTTTGGCGCTTGCCTTGGTTGGCATGCCGATCAATGTGTTATCCACCGACACAATCGGAAAAATCCTAGCCGGTGGTGCCTCTGTGTGCAACACGGCCGGTATTCCGATCGCTGGTGGTCACACGATTGATTCAGTGGAACCCATTTATGGTTTGGTGGTGTTAGGCTTGATTCATCCTGATCGCGTCAAACGTAATGATGGTGCGCGCAAGGGCGACGTGATGGTGCTTGGTAAACCCATTGGTGTCGGGATTTTATCGGCGGCGCTCAAAAAAGAAGCGTTAGATGCAACCGGTTATGAATCGATGCTTTCTAATGCAACCAAGCTCAACAC
Source organism: Burkholderiaceae bacterium (assembly GCA_029866055.1). Classification (GTDB taxonomy): domain Bacteria; phylum Pseudomonadota; class Gammaproteobacteria; order Burkholderiales; family Burkholderiaceae_B; genus Zwartia. The sequence continues at coordinate 2,528 of JARXAG010000004.1, read as the reverse complement.
CCCAGGCCCTGAACTCGCCGAGTTGTCGGGCGTGCACGCTTTGACCGATGTCACAGGCTTTGGTCTGGCTGGGCATGCATTAGAGATTGCTCGTGGCGCTAAGTTAAGCGCGCACATCAAGTGGGCAGATGTTCCTTTGCTGCCTAACGTATCGGCCTTGATTAAAGCTGGGATGGTGACAGGTGCCTCGGGTCGTAATTGGGAAGGCTACGGCAACGAGATCAAGCTTACGGCGGGCTTGCCTGCTGATTGCCAAACTTTATTGTCTGATCCACAGACCAGTGGTGGGTTGCTAGTCTGCTGTTCACCCGAGACCGTGCCTGAAGTGTTGGCGGTGTTTAGCCGACACGGGTTTAATGATGCAGCAGTGATTGGTAGCATTGGCGAGGCGCAAGCAACGCGCCTGTTGATCGAGTAATGCTAAAGCTTGGTATTTGGTGCGGGCTACAAAAATGACCCACGCTTGGTCACCTGTGGCGCTGCGAAGCATGCTCAAGCTTGGCGCTTGGCTTGGGCGATTGGGTTGTTTAGGTGTGTTGCTGCTGGCGCAGGCGTTGACACAGGTCTCGCTTGCTCAGCCCTTAGTGGTTGGCTCAAAGCGCTTTACCGAGTCGTATATTCTTGGCGAGATCGTCAGCCAAACGGTGACGGCAGCCGGCCACGATCGTGTCGTGCTGAAGTCTGGTATGGGTAATACCGGTATTTTGCTTTCTGCTCTACGCAGCGGTGAAATAGATCTCTATCCTGAATACACCGGCACCATCACACGAGAGATTTTAAAAACCGAGCAGGCCTTACCTCTCTCAGAGATCAACGCACGCCTGCTGCCCATCGGGCTTCAAGCAGGTGTCTTGCTTGGCTTTGATAACTCATATGTCTTGGCGGTTCGTCGAGACGTTGCCGAGAAATTACAACTGCGTTCTATTTCTGATTTAGCGAAACACCCCAGCTTAGTGTTGGGCTTGTCGCACGAGTTCATTGGTCGAAGCGATGGCTGGAAGGGCTTGGCGAATAGATACCAGTTGAGCAAACTCTCGCCCAAGGGCTTGGATCACGGGTTGGCGTATGAGGCCATTCGGGCGCGACAAATCGATGTGATGGATGCCTATGGCACGGATTCGAAGTTGCTGCGCGAGGGATTGGTTGTACTGCAAGATGAGTTGAATTTTTTTCCGACGTATGACGCACTTTTGTTGTACCGTCTAGACGTTCCGGCTAAGTTCCCAGCCTCGTGGAAAGTCATCTCGGCGTTACAGAACACAATCTCTCAACAGACGATGCGTGAGTTGAATTCACGCGCTGAAATAGACGGTCAGCCTTTCGCAGTCGTCGCGCATGATTTCTTGCAACGGCAAGCTCAAGGTGAAAAGAAAGACCAGGCGGTTCTGAACGGTAACGTCGAGTCGAGCGCACGCGGTTCAACGCTGAAAAATTTTATCGATACACTACTGGGCCCTGATTTTTTGCGGTTGAGTGCCCAGCATCTGTTTTTAGTGTTCGTGTCGCTGCTGTTGGCGATCGTGGTCGGAATCCCTTTGGGCGTGTTAAGTTTTTATCGGCCAAAGACAGGACAAATTGTTTTGTCGGTGACGAATGTGATTCAAACGATTCCTTCACTGGCGTTGTTAGCTTTTTTGATCACTTTGTTTGGTTTAATCGGAACAATTCCAGCGATCGTGGCGCTCTTTTTATACGCGCTACTGCCCATTATTCAAAGCACGCATGCGGGGCTTAGCGAGATTTCGCACTCCATGCGTCAGGCGGCAAAAGCGTTGGGGTTAAGTGCTCGTGATCAACTCTGCCTCATTGAGTTGCCTTTGGCGCGCACAATGATTTTGAGTGGCATCAAGGTCTCTGCAGTGCTGAGTGTTGGCACAGCGACTATTGCTGCTTTTGTGGGTGCCGGCGGGTTTGGTGAACGTATTGCTCAAGGCTTGGCGTTAAACAACACGTCTATGCTTTTGGCAGGTGCTATCCCATCTGCGGTGTTAGCGTTGTTGATGCAATATGTTTTTTATGTGTTTGAGCGCAGGCTGAATCGCCGCACAAGTTAACGCTTCCAATTCGCTTCGCTGCTACCCAGCGGCCCAGAGGGCTGATCCCATTGCATGTTGATCCCCGAGACATCAACGGGCCAGTGCAGTCGCCGTGCAACGCCCCAGTAACTGTCTTCGATTGCAGGGGCTTGATCTAACTCTGTTTCTGGCGCTAACGCCTGATTGTTTTTTTCTGGATGGTTCAGGGTCGTCATTAACAGTGCACCCGTTCGCGCAAGGGACGCCCGTGCAATGCTGCCAGTACCTGTTCTGAGCCGTATCTCAAGGCCGCGCAACGCAGCGGTTGCCAAGATATAACCAGTTGCATGATCAAGTGCCTGTACTGGTAAGGGTTTTGGTTTAGCGCTACCCGCGAGTTGTTGCCCCGCGTGCGCAATGCCCATACTCATTTGCACCAGGCTATCGAAGCCGCGACGATTTTTCCAGGGGCCAGTAAAGCCGTAAGCGTCTAAAGAGACATCCACTAAACCA
>JARXAG010000122.1 GCA_029866055.1 Burkholderiaceae bacterium | reverse complement strand
GAATGAATTGGCGGCGGTGCGCAAGGCAGTAGGCGACAGCGTGCCCTTATTGGTGCCAGGCATTGGCGCGCAAGGCGGTGACGTTGCTGCGACCTGCGCAGCAGGCTGCAATGCGCAAAAAACTGGGATGATGATTAATTCGTCACGCGCGATTTTGTATGCAAAAGGCGAAGGACACTGGACCGAAGCCGCTGCGGCTGTCGCGCGCCAAACACGTGATGACATCAACGCGCATCGCTGAGGCTTGAGCAATCCGCTAGTCTGCAACGCCGATTGCTCAATGAACGCTCTGGTGAGGAAAGTGTTCGCACACTAGCAAGTGCTGCAGTCAGACGCTTAGGTTTCTTTCAGCAGCATCTGTCCAGTCGCCAACGAGAATGCCACCGACGCTTCGCGCACGGCTTTGCGATCGCCTTCAAATATTTTAGAAATCGCGTGCACCACCACCCCTGAGGGCCGGCGCTGTGCAAAGCCAAACCAAACCAAGCCCACCGGCTTGCCGGGAGAACCACCACCGGGGCCTGCAATGCCTGTGGTGGTCAAGGCAAGCGTCGCGCGGGGGGCCATGTTCAACACCCCCACAGCCATCTGACGTGCAACCTCTTCACTGACGGCGCCAAACTGCAACAGCGCTTGTGGCGTGACGCCTAACTGCGCTTGCTTCGCCGCGTTACTGTAGGTGACCCAGCCTTGATCAAACCAGGCGCTAGAGCCTGCGATCGCGGTCGCGGCCCCAGACAGCAAACCACCGGTGCAAGACTCGGCCGTGGCAAGTAGACCTTTATGTTTCAAAAGAAGCTCACCGAGTTCGGTGGCTAGCTGATCGATCTGTGTTGACATATTTTTGCCTTTGAGCGGGTTAACAGCGAACGCACAGAGAAGAAAGCCTAATTGCTGACAGAATAACAAGCATTAGGGTATTAGGATGGCAGCACGAGGGCTGAGCGTCGCAGCTCTAAAGCGCTATGCCAAACCGAACCACAATTGCCATCACTAAAAGCGTGTAACCCGCTGCCAACAAATCATCAAGCATCACACCCACACCACCTTTAAAACGCGCATCGACTTGCCGTATCGGTGGGGGCTTGACGACGTCAAAAAATCTAAACAATACGAAGGCAAGTGCCTGGGCAGGCAGGCTTTGGGGCACGAGCCACAGCACCAACCAAAACGCTACAAACTCATCCCAGACGAGGCCGACGTGGTCGGGCACGCCAAGTTGCTTGGCTACGCGCTCGGCAGCCCAACAGCCGTAAATAAAACAGACCAACAAGAAAAGACCGATGTAGAGATCACTGACACCTGGCGAGGCGACGCTCCAGAGCAACCAAGCCAGCAACGTCGCCCACGTGCCAGAGCCCGGCCGTAACAAACCAGAACCCATGCCAAACATCAACATTCGGCCCGGATCAGAAAACACCCACGCCGCCTTCGGCCAGCTTGTGCGGTGTCTTTTTGAAACGTCTGTCATTTTGGGTTAAATCCTAAGGTCGTCAGAACAACAAGCGATCGAGATGCAAAGCCAGAAGTCATCTGCACAAGACATCGTCAACAGTCAAGGCCTAAAGTGGTCGAAACCGCCGGGCAACTCAGGGATCGCCATGCCGGCTTGATCATAAACGACTAACCCTGACTCTTTGCGAATCGTACCGATACAAGTCAGGGCAACACCGAGCGTTTGACCGATTGTTTCAAGCGTCGCGCGCTGCTCAGGCGCGGCGGTAAAACAAAGCTCATACACGTCGCCACCGGCAAGCACAGCGCGGCGCAGCACCTCGGGGGGCAGTGTGTGCTTCGATAGGCCAGTTAAAGCGGGGTGTAGGGGCAGCAGCGGCTCTTGCAGCTCTGCACCTACACCGCTCGCTGCAAGGATATGCCCAAGATCTTGCAGCAGACCATCTGACACATCAATCGCAGCATGGGCATGCGCGCGCACCTGCTGGCCCAATTCAACGCGAGGCGTTGGCCACTCAAGGGCACTGCGCGTGGCTTGCAAGAGCTCGGTAACAAGCGGGATTTCGCCCGCGAGCATCCGACAGGCAATATCGGCCGCACCCAAAACACCCGACACCCAGATGTCGTCTCCCACCTGCGCAGCATTTCGTCGTAGCGCCAAGTTGGGTTCAACCTCGCCAAACACTGTCACGCTAAGAGTGATGCCTTGCAAACTTCGGGTGGTGTCGCCACCGATCAACGCGCAACCGTGCTGGTCGGCCAGCGCGTAAAAGCCCTCAGCAAACTGCTTGACCCAAGCCTCATCAATCGCGGGCAAACCTAGTCCAAGCAGGCAACCAAGAGGACGGGCCCCCATCGCAGCTAAATCTGAAAGATTCACGGCAAGGGCTTTATGCCCCAACGAACGTGGGTCAACATCTGAAAAAAAATGCCGCCCTTCAAGCAGCAGGTCAGTACTTGTGGCCACTTGCAAGCCAGGTGTGACACCAAACAAGGCACAATCATCACCACCCCCTAGCAGACTTGCCGAAACAGGTCTGCTAAAGAAACGCTTGATCAAGTCAAATTCGGTTGCCACACGCGGGCTCAGCGGCGCACAGGTGCTCGCGCTTCGGCTGCGCGTGTTTCAGCGGCTAACTTGTCAAGCACGCCATTGACGAATTTAAAACCATCGGTGCCGCCAAATGATTTGGCAAGCTCAACCGCTTCGTTAATGGCGACGCGGTAAGGCACCTCAACGTGATGGATCAGCTCGAAGCTACCGATCAACAAAATGCCATGTTCGATCGGCGAAAGCTCAACCAAGGGCCGATCAACAAACGGCGCAAATTTTTCGCGCAGCGCAGGCGCTTCTTTCATTGAACCGTGCAACAAGGTTTTAAACCAAGCCTCGTCGGCGAGCTCAAACTCTTCTTCTTCGTGCAAGTGGGCCTCGATCTCGCCAGCGTCTTGCAAACTATCCGTACCACTGACCAACCAGGCGTACAAACCTTGCAACGCCAGCTCACGCGCACGCCTGCGCGCGCTGCGCACAGGCTGTACACCGGCCGAATTAGCGTCGTGGATCGGCTTGTTCAAGATCTTCGCCCTCGTCTTCGTCTTCATCGGCTTCGGGCTCAAGCGCTGCTACCAGATTTGCCATTTCAACCGCACACTGTGCGCAATCACGGCCTTTGTCGGCGGCGCGCGCCTCAGCTTGCTCATCATTCTCGGTTGTTAGCACGCCATTGGCGACCGGTATGCCGGTTTCGAGTGCAACGCGCGCAATCGCCGAAGCACTTTCGTTGCTGACGATTTCAAAATGATACGTTTCGCCACGAATGACTGCGCCCAGCGCAATCAACGCGTCAAACTCAAAGGTTTCTGCCATACGAGCCAGCGTGACGCCAAGCTCAAGTGCACCCGGAACGGTCACGACCATAATGTCGCGCTCGTCAACCCCAAGGGCCTCAAGCTCTTGCAAGCAAGTGTCGAGTTCGATTAAGCCGATGTCTTCGTTGAAGCGGGCACGCACGATACCGATGTGCAGGCCTTCTCCGTTCATGTCTGGCTCTAGGGTAAAAGGGCTCATGGTGTGCTTCCTATGTGTTTCGAGTGGGGGGTTGATGGTCATAGCCTGTAATGTCCAGGCCAAAACCAGGCATGATGCTTGGCATTTTGCGTGGGCGCGCCATCAGTCTCATTTGACCGACTTTTAGATCGCGCAAGATTTGTGCACCCATGCCATACGTGCGCAAATCCATACGGCCAGATTCACGTTTAACAGGCGCTGTTTCTTGCCCGGGCCAAGCGCTGATTTGACCAAACAGATGTTGGGCAGAACCCTGACAATTTAAAAACACCATCACGCCTGCGGGCGCAGCCTTGATGGCCTCGAGCGCCTCGGCCACACCCCAGGTATGACCTGCGCTGTGCACATCGAGCACGTCAAGCATTGAGGTTGGCTCGTGCACGCGCACCAAGGTTTCACGCAGCGGATCAACCTGGCCCGAAATCAAGGCGATATGGGGGTTGCCGGCAACCGTGTCGCGGTAGGCCACCATCTGAAACGTGCCCCACGCGGTTTGAATTTCGCGCGCAGCGACGCGCTCGATGACGGATTCGTGCTCGCTGCGATATTGAATCAGATCAGCAATCGTGCCAATTTTTAACTTATGCGTGTGGCCGTATTCGATCAAGTCGGGCAGACGCGCCATCGTGCCATCCGCCTTGAGGATTTCGCAGATGACAGCCGCTGGCGTTAAACCGGCCATGCGCGTGAGGTCGCAACCCGCCTCGGTATGCCCAGCGCGCACCAACACGCCACCCGCCACCGCTTTGAGCGGGAAAATATGCCCCGGCTGCACCAAATCGGTTGCTTTGGCGTCGCGGGCAACGGCCACCTGCACAGTGCGTGCGCGATCAGCCACCGAAATACCGGTTTCAACACCCTCTGCGGCCTCAATCGAGACTGTGAAGTTAGTGCCATAGGCCGTACCATTGCGTGCAGACATCAACGGCAATTCGAGCTGCTCGCAGCGTTCTTCGGTGAGCGTCAGGCACACCAGACCACGCCCATGCGTCACCATAAAATTAATGGCCTCGGGGGTGACGAATTCGGCGGCCATCACCAGATCACCTTCGTTTTCGCGGTCTTCTTCGTCGACCAAAATCACCATACGCCCAGCGCGCAGCTCGTCGATGATCTCAGAAACAGGTGAAATCGCCGAGGCGGGTATAGGGTCAGAAGAGCTTGCGAGCGAAATTTTGGCAGACATAGGGTTCAAATAATCAGACCTGAGTAGACGCCTATTATAGAATCGTTCAGCAGGATCCCTTCTGCGCCCTCCAAAACCCTTGAAAAGCCCCATGCAAGCACTTCAAACAATGGATGTCAGCGCGGCGAAACAGATTCGTTTTGTTTTAACGGATATTGATGACACCGTCACGACAGAGGGCAGATTGACGGCAAACGCCTACACCGCGCTTGAACAGCTGTCGACTGCTGGGATCATTGTGATCCCGATTACGGGGCGCCCGGCGGGTTGGTGCGACCATATCGCCAGAATGTGGCCAGTGTTTGCTGTGGTTGGCGAAAACGGTGCGTTTTACATGCGCTACGACCGTGCCAGACGCAAAATGACCACCCATCAATGGGCCACTGAAGCGCATCTGCAAGACAACCGAAAAAAACTTAATCGTCTGGCGCTTGAGATTCTGCAAGCCGTGCCGGGCTCGGCGCTTGCGAGCGATCAGCACTATCGCCTGGCGGATCTGGCGATCGACTTTTGTGAAGATGTCGAGCCGCTGCCCGAGGCCTCTGTGATGAAGATTGTGTCGCTTTTTGAGGGCGCTGGCGCACGAGCGAAGGTCAGCTCGATCCATGTCAACGGCTGGTTTGGTGACTACGACAAGTTATCCATGGCCAAAACGCTGTTTGCCCGCGAGTTTGGTCTCGAACTTCAAGCCAACAACCCGCAGGCTTTATTTATTGGGGATTCGCCCAATGACGAGCCCATGTTTGAGTTTTTTAGCTATTCGGTGGGAGTGGCGAATATTCAAAAACAATTACATCGTTTGACGCATCGACCAAAGTTTGTCACCCCCTCTGAGGGTGGCACAGGTTTTGTTGAAATGGCACACTGGTTGCTGCTTGCACATGAAATGCAATTTCAATGATATGGATCAAATGCGCCCACGCTTGTTATAAATAAACTCTTTGTTTAAGCCTCTTTCTTTCAGATTTATGACACGTCATCATTTTTGACCGCAAAAGTATCTACAATCTGTGGTGACTCTCACATCAAAGCGAACCATGGCAGAACAAGAACTCAAGTTACACGTACCAAAAGGAGCGCACGCAGGCGTTGAAAAAGACCTGTTGCGCGGCAAGGTCACGCGCATGCGGTTGCAAGCCTTTTATTTTGATACGCCCGACCGCGATCTGGTGCGCGCCAAAATTGCGTTGCGCTTAAGGCGTGAGGGTGAGCAGTGGGTACAAACTCTCAAAATGCCCGGTGAAAATGCATTGTCGCGCATTGAAATTAATCACGATCGCCCGTCACCCGAACTTGACCTGAGTGTCTACGCGGCTGAACCGTTCGCCGCCGTGCTCGCCAAACACGCGCAGGCGCTTGCGATTTGTTACGAGACCGATGTACAGCGAATCTTCAGGCAAACGCGTACTGACTTGGGCGTGGTCGAAATTGCGCTTGATACAGGATTGTTACGCGCAGGCTCAGTCGAACTACCCATTTCTGAAATCGAATTCGAACTGAAGCGCGGTCAGCTTGCCGCCGTTTTTGCTTTGGGAAAAAAATGGCAGCAGGCGCACGGTCTGATCTTAGATGCGCGCAGCAAGTCTGAGCGTGGCGATCGGTTAGCGTTGCTCAATGCCGAGTTAAAAACAATCAGTGAACAAAAGCAAGAGCGCCAAGAATCGTCTCGGCGCCAAGCGATCGCGCAATTTTGGGCTGCACGCACCGCTGAAAATATTTCACTTCATCCAAAGATTCAGGCTCAGGCGGCGCTTGCAGCGGTCAGCGCCGAATGTCTGGATCAAATTATTCGCAATGCGGCTGTTTTGGCCGAAGTCGACACCGCCGATATTTACCAGGCGGGTGGTGCCGACCACGTACATCAGTTGCGGGTGGGTATTCGCCGCTTGCGCTCGGCGTGGTCGTTTTTTAACGGAATTGCCGTTCTGCCTTCTGAAGAGCTTCGCTCAGAGATCAAGCTGTATTTTGCCAAGCTAGGTGGCACGCGTGACGACGACGTCCTCAAAGAGACCTTACTTCCGGTACTCAATGCCGCGGGGCAACCCCCGTTGATACTAGATGACGGACAAACGCCAACAGACACCGAGAATGTCACCCTCAGTCGTCCGTTTCAAAGTTGGTTGCTCGACATGTTGGCGTGGACTGTGTTGCCAGTTGCCCCCGCCGCGTCACCCTCAATCACTACCACAGCCCCCCTCGCCGTTGATACGCCGGCACAGCAACCAACGCCTGTGGCCCGACTCGCGACTGTCAGTGCCACACGCTCGCTGGCGCTGCAGGCACGCGACGCGTCTTTAAATGCGTCAAGCGCGCTGCAAGAGCCGCAAGATCCCGCAGCCGTTGCGCTCGCCACACAAGCACAGAACGCTTTAACCAAGCCAGTTGGAAACGTTACCGCTCAGGCCACACCACAGATCGCAGCAGAAGTGGTTACGACTGCAAGTATAAAGATTCAAAAGCCTTTAATGCTCAAAGACGCGCTCGTTAAAAAGCTAAAAAAATGGCATCGGCGTTTGTTGCAAGACGGTTTGCAGTTTGATCAGCTTGATATCGAACCGCGACACGAACTTAGAAAGCTTGGAAAAAAATTGCGTTACGCCTTGCAATTTACCGAGTCACTGTTACCGACGGCTCGACTCAAGACGTACCGCAAACAACTCGCAGCTGTGCAAGATATTTTGGGCGAGATGAACGACTTAGCCGTCGCTCGGGATCGCTTTATCGGCCTACGTGATACTCAACCTAGCGCTTGGTTTGCCTGCGGTTGGATTACCTCTCGTTTGGATGCGTTGACGCAAGACGCCTGCGCGGCGTTTAAGCAGCTTTCACGCACCGAGACGTTTTGGCGTTAATACCCCAAGCACCCGAGTGTTCGACTGAACACTCGATTTTGCAGGGAGACTGAGCCCAATCTGTCTAAGGTTGGTGACTGACCGACGACTGAGGCGACACTGAGCCAGGTCTGTCTTGGGTTGGTTACTGACCGACTACCGCGGCAGCAAACTCGGCCGCCACAAACGGCTGCAAGTCTTCAATCCGCTCACCCACGCCGATCCAATACACCGGAATCGGCCTGATGCCTTGCGCACCGGCAGCCACTGCGGCGAGCGTGCCGCCTTTGGCCGTACCGTCAAGCTTGGTCACGATCAACCCTGTTAAGCCAACGGCAGCATCAAACGCACGAATCTGAGACAACACGTTTTGACCTTGATTACCATCGACCACCAATAAGACTTCATGTGGTGCAGTGGGATCAGCTTTGGCAATCACCCGGCGAATTTTTTTAAGTTCGTCCATGAGGTGCAACTGCGTGGGCAAGCGCCCTGCAGTATCAACCATCACCACATCCATGCCACGCGCACGGCCGGCATTGACCGCATCAAACGCCACCGCTGCGGGGTCGCCCCCGTCTTGGGCAATCACGTCAACGTTGTTGCGCGAACCCCATTCAACCAGTTGTTGTCGCGCGGCAGCTCTGAAGGTGTCACCCGCAGCGAGCAACACGCGCGCGCCTTCTTTTTGTAAACAAAAAGCCAGTTTGCCGATCGAAGTGGTTTTGCCCGCGCCATTGACCCCTGTCATCATCACAACCAAAGGTTTGACGCGACCCACTTCAAAAGGTTTTTCGAGCACTTGCAGGTGCTCAGCCAAGACGTCACGCAATGCCTGCTTGACGCCTGCCGTGTCTTCGATGCGCTCTTGTTTGACCCGCAGCCTTAGAGCAGTCAACAACTGCTCGGTCGCCTCGACGCCTGTATCCGCCATGATGAGGGCGGTTTCGAGCTCTTCGAACAATTCCTCGTCGACGCGCACGCCAACAAAAATCCCGCCAATACTTTTGCCAGTTTTGGCCAAACCGCCACGCAGCTTGGCTAGCCATGATGATTTTTGTTCTGCTTCATCTGAATCATCTGAATCATCTGAATCATCTGAATCTTCTGACTTCTCTGCATCCTCTGCATCCTCTGAGCCTTCTACCTGCTCGTCCAGAGGATCGCTTTTCCAAGCGTCACCGATGAGGTCCTCCTCCTCGGCCGCCTCAGGGGCTGTCGCCACCGCCTCGTCATCAGCCGAATCCTCAGGCTTTGACTCTAAGTCACCACCACTCGGGGGCGGCTCTGGGTTACGCTTGAACCATCGACTCAATAAACCCACACGTGGAGCCTCTGGCTCAGCGTCCTCGGCTGCAGGGGCTGCATGATCAGCGCTCTGAAGGCCGTCAGCGGCAAGTTGTGGATCGCCGTTAGGCAGGGGTACGCGATTGTTCCCTACGCCTGAGTCTGCGTTAAGGCCTTCAGGCGCGGGTTGCCCGTGCTCTGAGCCAGGTTGCTGCTCAGTGGCAATTGGGTCGATCGGGTCGGGTTTTTTCTTGAAGAAGCGAAACATAGTGAAGAAGTATATTCGGATCGTAGCCGGTCAGTATCGCCGCACACCAATTGAGGTGATCGAGGCAGAGGGTTTGCGACCCACACCCGACCGGGTGCGTGAAACATTATTCAATTGGTTAAGCTATTTTTGGGGCGGCGAGTTTTCGAATAAACGCGTGCTGGATTTGTTTGCGGGCAGCGGCGCGCTGGGTTTTGAGGCTGCGTCGCGGGGCGTAGCACACGTGCAGATGGTTGAACAACACCCAAAAGCGCTTGTGGCCTTGCGGGCCGTGCGCGATAAACTCGGGGCTGACATGGTGCGGATTCACGCCGGCGATGCAAAGGTAGTTTTAGATCGCCTAGAAGCTGCTCGCTTTGATGTAATCTTTCTTGACCCGCCTTTTGGCCAAGATTGGCTTGATTTCTTGTGGCCCAAGCTAGGCGATTTGTTAGAACCCCACGGACTTGTTTATATTGAGGCTGAAAAACCAATAATTATGCCTACGGGATACAGCTTATTGCGCCAAGACCGCGCGGGGGCCGTACACTATCACCTCTTTCAAATTGCTGCATTGCAAAAATGATCACTGCTATCTATCCTGGTACCTTCGACCCCTTGACCCGCGGTCACGAAGATTTAGTACGTCGCGCGGCAAGTTTATTTGACCGTGTCGTGGTCGGCGTCGCGCATAGCCGCAACAAAAAACCTTTCTTCTCGGTTGACGAACGCGTTGAGATCGCGCGCGAGGTCTTGGGACACTATCCCAACGTTAAGGTAGCAAGCTTTGCCGGTTTGTTAAAAGACTTTGTACGCGAACAAGAAGGCCGCGTCATCGTGCGCGGCTTGCGCGCCGTGTCTGACTTTGAGTACGAGTTTCAAATGGCCGGCATGAATCGTCATTTGTTACCTGAGGTCGAAACGTTGTTTATGACGCCTTCGGATCAATACCAGTTCATCTCAGGCACCATCGTGCGCGAAATCGCCGAACTCGGTGGTGATGTGAGCAAGTTTGTGTTTCCGTCGGTTGACCGTTGGTTGCAAGCCAAGGCCAAAGAGCGCCGCGAACTGGGCATCACACCCCCACTGGGCACGTAAGCATCATGGCCCTGCGCATCACCGACGAATGCATCAACTGCGACGTGTGCGAACCACAATGTCCCAATGATGCCATCTCGATGGGTGCAGAGATATACGTGATCAACCCAAGTTCATGCACCGAGTGCGTGGGGCACCACGAAGAACCTCAATGCAAGGTCGTCTGTCCAGTCGATTGCATTGAAGTACATCCTGAGTTTGAAGAGAGCGCCGAGGCGCTACTCAACAAATATCACGTGCTCACACGTTTGACGGTTTAACCGCTGCCAGAGCGAGTTTGCCAAGAGGTAACTCGCTCGGCGTGCGTTTACTTAGCCGGCCAAATAACCGGCTTTGCCTCAGGGTGCACTTTGACCAAGCGACTAGGTTGACCCGTCACATGGGTGAACCACGCGGCAGCCACCTCACCCTCGTCGACCACATCAACCGTCTGGTTAGCAACCTGCGCCGTTTGACGCACGCTGTCATCGTCTTCGATCACGTCCATTGGAATGTCCATGCGCAACATGCCCGGCGCGCGCAACACCAAATACCCCATACGGACATCGGTACTGACACCAGCCAGCCCAGGGCATTGCTCCGCACTCAGCCAGCCGCCCTTCGCATCAACCACAAACCAGCGGTGGTGATATTGTGCAGCGTCGCGATGCTCTGAGCCGATACAGCCCACAACGGGGAAAGACATTTCTTTTGACATGAATAGCGCCCTAGCTTGGTTTAACCTAACGCTCAGTCTAGCCCAATCCAAACTTTTACCTCTGAGACCTTCAACGTTATGAAAATCGATCATCTGGATCATCTTGTTTTAACCGTCGCCAGCCTCGAGCGCACCTGTGATTTTTATGGTCGCATCTTAGGCTTTGAGGTCATTACCTTTTTGGGTGATCGCAAAGCCCTAAGATTTGGACAGCAAAAAATCAATTTGCATCAGGTTGACAACATGTTCGACCCAAAAGCCAAGACGCCCACAGCTGGGTCGGGCGACCTGTGCTTTATTGCGGTAACCCCCGTCGATGAGATCGTCAACGAACTGAACGCGGCGGGCGTCACGATCGAACTCGGGCCGGTCGAGCGCACCGGCGCAGTTGGCAAAATCAGATCCGTCTACCTGCGTGACCCAGACGACAATCTGATCGAATTATCGAACTATCAACCCTAGATACTCTAGGGTTAATCGGAGTTCAGACTTGGGATCGGTGGAAAGTATCCACTGATATTCTCATTTTCCCCTATATCGCAACTTTCTAACTTGCGATAAAGTCGGGCGTTGCATTTATAAACTTGGAGACATCATGAGCAATACGATCAAAAAGACCGCCGTTCAGGCCTCGCGCCGTAAGCTGTTGCAAGGCGCCGCCGGGCTAGCCGCCATGGGCTTGCCTGCGATTTCGCTGGCGCAAAACAAACCAATTAAAATCGGTATGCCCACTATTTTGTCGGGTCGTGTCGCGATGTTGGGCCTTTCATCGCGCAACGGCGCGATGTTTGAAATTGAAAAATTCAATGCTGCAGGCGGCCTAGGTGGACGTATGCTTGAATTGGTTGTGCGCGACTCAAAAGGCCAACCCCAAGAAGCAGCCCGTGTGGCACGCGAACTTGTCACCAGCGATGGCTGTGAACTGCTGTGGGATGCCGAGGCATCATCGGGCGCGTTTGCCGTGCACGAAGTGGCAAAAGACCTGGGCGTGTTTGTGATGCACACCAACTCAGAAACCTCTTCACTGACTGCTGATCCCAAGCTGCGCGTGGCGACTGCGTTTCGTTGCGCACGCCAGGGTATTCATGACGCGATCGCGGGTGGTTCTTATGGCGCGCAGGTTGCGAAAGAACTTAAACTCAGGCGTTGGATGAGCATTTCGCCTGACTACGCCTACGGTCGCGACACAACAACTGAATACTTTGAATATCTGAAGCACTTCAATAAAGACATCGAAGTGGTTGGCGAAGTTTGGCCAAAGTTGTTTCAGGCAGACTACACCGAAAACATTACACGCATGGTGCAAGGTAAGCCACAAGCGATTTATTCGTGCTTGTGGGGTGGCGATATGACGTCATTTGTTGATCAGGCGGGCATTTATGCATTGTTTAAAGATAAACAATTCTTCTCGCCAAACATTGCTGAATACGCGGTGCTGAAAGCACTTAAAAATGTACCGCCAAACCTGCACTCTGGTAACCGGTACCTCAAGACCTTTCCGAACACACCGGCCAACGCCGCCTGGGCAGAAGGCTATATTGCAAAGTTTAAAGAGGATCCCCTGAACTGGTCATGGGAAAACGCGGTCGGAATGGGCTTTTTAACCGCTGCCATGAAAAAAGCAAACAGCTCAGACGGTAAAAAAATCGCAGAAGCAATGCGCGGTATGAAAATCGACTCGCCCTTTGGCGTCGACGGCACAATTACAATGCGTGCTGAAGACAACACCATTATCAACTACGCCATCGGTTATGGCCCCTTGATCAGCAAAGAGCCGTTTGTCACCAAGCAAACCGTTGGCGACTGGAAGCAAATTCTCGAACTCGAACTCGAGTGGAAAAAACGCAAAGGCTGGGCATAACACTCAGAGAGTATTGCACTGAGATCTAAAGGCCTTTGCCTGAGCGTTCAAGCAGAGGCCTTTTTCATACCTGCCGTTTGTTCTTGCTTTAACCGCACCCGTCTGCACTGTCCAGCCAGTTGCGGTTGTATCAACCGTGTACCCCCCCTCTCGGAGACCCTCGTGGATCCCATCGCCTTATATGAGTGCGTGACCTCAATGTCATGCATCGTCACTCAAACCAGCACTGGTTTGATTGTTGGCTCGCTGCTGTTTTTAGTCGCAGCTGGCCTGACCTTAATCTTTGGTGTGCTTGGCGTGATTAATTTTGCGCACGGCTCGCTTTATATGCTGGGCGCCTACCTGGCCCTGTCGGCCTATCGCATCACAGACAGCTACGTGCTATCAGCCGCGATTGCTGGCGTAGGCGTCGGTTTGTTTAGTCTGATTTTTGAACGCTTTTTTATGCGGCGCGTCTATCAGGCCGAGGTCTTACTGCAACTGCTTGTGTGCTACGCCTTGATCCTCATCATGGACGATGCGGTCAAAATTATTTGGGGCGCAGAGTTTCAATCGATGGGCATGCCGGCGGCCTTTCAAGCGCCGCCTCTGTTTATCTTTGACGGCATCGTGCCAGTTTTTTATGTGTTCATGATTTGCGCTTCAGGGGTGATCGCCTTAGTGATGTGGTATTTGCTAACACGCACCCGCATCGGTAAGGTGGTGCGCGCAGCGGCCCACAACCCAACGATGACCTCAGTACTCGGTTTAAACACCACCTGGATCTACGCCGGTGTGTTTGCCTTTGGCGGTGCACTTGCGGGCTTAGCAGGTGCGCTTGCCGCGCCGGTACGCTCGATGTCACCCGGCATGGGTTTCTCGATTTTGATTGAGTCGTTTATTGTGACGGTCATTGGTGGAATGGGTTCGGTGAGCGGCGCGTTAGTGGGCGCCCTAGTCATCGGCCTGGTGCGCTCGTTTGGCTCGATTGGGTTTCCGCTTTTCGTTGAAGGCATTATGTTTTTGGCGATGGCGTTGATTTTGATTCTCAAGCCGAGCGGCCTCTTGGGTAAGGAGCCACGTTAATGAACACTGCCTTCAAAAAAGAATTGCTCTTTGGGCTCGTTGTACTTGCTCTGTTAGCGGCGCTGCCCCTGCTGTCGCCCGGGCGCGTCACGCTTGACTTCGTGATTCGCCTGGCTGCCTTAGGCGTGTTCGCCACCTCACTGAATATTTTGGTGGGTTACGGGGGGATGGTGTCTTTTGGTCACGCCATGTTTTTTGGCGGCGGCGCTTATACCTTTGGCCTGTTAATGCAACGCACTGATGTCTCAATACCCGTCGCGCTCTTAGGAGCAATTGTTTTATGCTCGCTGCTGGCATGTGTGATCGGGATGATTTGCGTCAAACTCAAAGAGATCTATTTCTCATTTTTGACCCTCGCGTTTCAGATGTTGATTCACAGTGTGATTATTACGTGGACTTCATTAACGGGCGGCGATCAAGGCTTGATGGGTGGTATCCCACGCAGGCCTTTTTGGGGTGGCATTAATGTGGCCGACCCAAATACGTTGTACTGGTTTTGTGTCGTCATCGGCGTGGCCAGCCTACTCATCATGCGCTACGTGTTGCAATCACCGTTTGGCTATACCCTACGCATGGTGCGCGACAACGCAGATCGCGCGCGTTTCTTAGGGATTGATGTCTGGCGCATTCGTCTGTACGCCTTTATTTTGGCAGGTGCCTTTGCCGGAATCGGTGGCTCGCTGATGGCGTTATTTGTGTCGGGGGCCTACCCAGAGTTTAGTTATTGGACAATGTCAGGCGAAGCTGTATTTATGATCATGATGGGTGGTATCAATGTTTTCTTGGGCCCGATCATCGGTGCAGGTTTGTTGAATATCTTTAACGACGTCATTACACGCACGACCGAGTATCACGGTTTGGCGTTAGGCGTAATCGTACTGATCTTTGCCTTAGGCTTTAAACGCGGCATCACTGACTTTGTGGGAGAGTTGTATAACGCTCTCACCAAGAAGCGTGTGCAATCATGACTAAAAAATATCTCAGTGTGGTAACTGGGGGGTCGAGTGGTATCGGTGCAGCTTGCGTGAGGCATTTGGCCAAACGCGGCGACTTAGTGGTTGCGCTCGACTTACCTGGCACTTGGTCTGAAGAAAAAATGAAAGAGCTAGGCGTACACGCCTACCCCTGCGATGTCACTGATGAGCAAGCGGTGCGCGACACGGCCGCAATGATCGAGGCCAAGCACGGTCAAATCTCGGCGCTGGTCAACAGCGCGGGGATTTTGCAACGCCGCTTAACGCCCGACAAACTCACCATGACCGAATGGGATCGCGTGGTGGCAGTGGATCAGCGCGGTACGTATCTTGCCTGCGCAGTCTTTGGCTCACGCATGGCTGAGCTAGGCGCTGGGGCGATCGTGAATATCGCTTCGATCACCTCGATGCGGTCGGTTCCTTTGCATGCCTATGCGCCTGCAAAGGCGGCTGTGGCGTCAATGACGGCCTGCCTCGCTGCTGAGTGGGGCCGTGCTGGCGTGCGCGTTAATGCGATTTCGCCTGGCTACGTACTCACCGAAGCGTTGCAAGCCGCGATTGATCGCGGCGATCGCAACCCCGACGACCTCACGTCGCAAGCCGCCATGGGGCGCATGGTCACACCAGACGAAATTGCTGACTCGGTTGGCTTCTTGTTGTCGCCTGCCGCCCAGGCAATCACTGGTATCAATTTGCCAGTTGACGCAGGTTGGCTAGCCGGATCGACCTGGCAAACCTATGGCGGTGTACCACCCGCTCAAACCAACACCTCAGGAGGCCACTAATGCTTAAGATCGAAAACCTCCACAAGGCCTTTGGTGGTGTCGTTGCAACCTCTGATGTCTCGATTCACTTTAAGACTGAATCACTCACGGCTGTGATTGGCCCCAATGGCGCTGGCAAAACAACGTTCTTTAATTTGATCTCAGGTGCGCTCAAACCCGACTCGGGTCGTATTTTGTTAGACGGCGAAGACATCGTTGGCATGACGAGCGCCGCGATCGTACACAAGGGAATCGGTCGCGCGTTTCAAGTGGCCAAACTCTTTAAGACCCTGACCGTTGAAGAGTCGCTGCGCGGTGCGTTGATGTCGCCACTGGGGCGCTCAGCGCAAATGCACGGGCGGTTTCCGTTAGCGCAAACGCGCGATCGAGCCTTTGAAGTGATGGAGCAACTTGGCTTGCATACCAAAGCGCATTTGGTTAGCGGCAATTTGTCGCACGGCGATCAGAAGCTATTGGATATGGCCTTGGCGCTAGTGTTAAAGCCCAAAGTGCTTTTGCTAGACGAACCCGTTGCCGGCATGGGCCCTGAAGAACGAGAGCAAATGATTGAGACCGTTTACGATCTCTGGAAAAAAGGTGGCTTAACTGTGGTGCTGATCGAGCACGACATGGAGATCGTTTTCAGAGTCTCGCAATACATCCACGTTTTATCGTACGGCAAGCTCTTGGCTGAGGGTAACCCAGAGCAAATCCGCAACAACCCGGCCGTCATTGAGGCCTACTTGGGTAAACCCCGCGAGGAGCACGCATGAGCGACCACGTGCTAAAAGTGCAAGACATTGATGTCTTTTATGGCACTAGTCAGGCATTGTTCAACTTATCGTTTGAAGTCAACCGAGGCGAGACCTTAGCGTTGCTTGGTCGAAACGGCGCTGGCAAAAGCACCACCATGAAGACCATCGCCGGTGTGAATCCCACAAAAAAGGGTAGCGTCGAGTTGTACGGCAAGGTCATCACCGGGCGCTCTGCACATTTAATTGCCCGAGCAGGTATTGGCTATGTGCCAGAAGACCGGCAGATATTTCCAGATCTTAGCGTCGACGACAATCTCACCATCGCAATCAAAAAAGGCGCGAAGGGTGAAGACGACTGGAGCCTCGAACGCGTGTATGACACGCTGCCCCTGCTAGCCCCTCTCAAAGATCGAATGGGCGGACAATTATCTGGCGGCGAACAACAAATGCTGACCGTCGGCCGCGCACTGATGGGAAACCCCGATGTGTTGCTACTTGACGAGCCTAGCGAAGGCCTAGCCCCCATCATGGTGCAAAAGATTGGTGACTTGATCGCCACCTTGCACAAGCTAGGCAAAACGATTGTCTTGGCCGAGCAAAATCTACACTTTTGTTTGGGCCTAGCCGACCGAGCCGTGGTGATCGACAAAGGCACGGATGTCTTTTGCGGCACGATTCACGAGCTGAACGATAACGCCGATATCAAACAACGTTATCTGTCGGTGTAGCGCCGCCCGTACTGTTAAACAACGGGATCTGTCGGCTTCACATCCTCCTCGTCCTTTAGTGCGGGGAGGCATTCAAC
>JARXAG010000118.1 GCA_029866055.1 Burkholderiaceae bacterium | reverse complement strand
GTTGAGCGCGGTGTGGTGGATGGCTTTATGACGGCGGGCTTTAACGTGGTCGGTGCCAAGTGGAGCGAGTTTGTGAATTGGGGTTACATCCCAGGCATTCACGCAGGCGGCCCGGACTACATCATGGTGAACGCGGATGCTTACAAAAAGCTAAAGCCCGAAGTGCGTGCTGCACTTGATAAAGTGGCTGCAGAGTGGGGCCCCAAGATGACGCGTGAAAATGCGGCAGACGAAACACGCGATCTTGAAATTTTGAAAACTAAATTCAAGGTTGATTTGTTTGTGCCGCCACAAGACCAAGTCGATAAGCTGACCGAGTTGATGAAGCCGTATTGGACTTCTTGGGCAGAAGCTCAGGGTCCCAATGCCGTGGCTGCTGTGAAAGAAATTCGCGCAGTCCTTAACCGTTAATAGGTATTGATCATGGTGTCACGGATCGCGTCCAAAATCGTACAAGGCACAGGCTACTTAGCAGGCCTGGCGACAGTTCTAATTTTATTGTTGGTTTGTGTTGAAGTGATTGCACGATTTTTTAATCATTCGACACAAATCGCCGATGAGTACGCGGGTTACTTGAACGCGGCCGTGATTTTTCTGGGGCTTGGTTATTCGTTAAAAGAAGGCGCCTTTATTCGCATCGAGTTGCTGTACGACAAATTGAAGGGGGCAGCGTTTTTTTGGGTGAAGGCCTTGATTACGATTTCGGCACTGATCTTCTCTGCCATCTTGACCTATTTTTTGATTCTGCACACCGCGTATGCCTACAAACAAGATGTACGTGCCGTCTCGATTTTGCAAACGCCCGAGTGGGTGCCAATGAGCATTGTGGTGTTGGGCTGTGCGGTTTTAACCCTGCAACTAGCAATTTTCACTTTCACAAAATTTAAAAATCTACCCTAGTGAGATTGCCATGAGTTCAGAAGTCATTATTGCTGTTCTATTTATTGCACTTGGCGTTTTTTTGTTTGTCGGTCAATGGACTGCGTTTGCATTAGGTATTGTTGGTGTCATCGTCATCATGATGACCAAAGGCTGGGTCGGGTTACTCGGCTTAAGTTCAGTCGTATGGAATAACGCCAATAGTTATATTCTGATTGCAGTGCCAATGTTTTTGTTGATGGGCGAGGTCATTCTACGTAGCGGCACCAGCAAGGCTTTTTATTCGGGGATTGTGAAGCTCTTGCATAGATTGCCCGGTGGCTTGCTGCATGCCAACATTGTTGCCTGCGCGATTTTCTCAGCGGTCAGTGGGTCAAGCGTTGCAACGGCCGCCAGTGTAGGCACGGTGGCGATTCCAGAGCTCAAAAAGGCAGGCTATCGGTCTAGCCACGTGTATGGTTCGTTAGCGGCTGGTGGCACGTTGGGTATTTTGATTCCCCCCTCCATCGTGATGGTGCTCTATGCGGCCCTGGTTGAAGAGTCAGTGGGTCGCTTGTTTATTGCGGGGATTTTGCCTGGCCTGCTGATGAGCTTGGTCTTCATGATTTACATCGCAGTCATCGTGTACAGAGATCCATCCATCGCGCCTGTGCCTGATGCAAAACTGAAAGAGGCGTCTGAGCTTTTGTCGGGTAAGTCAAATCCTCTTTGGGATGTGATGCCGATTGTGTCGCTCTTGGTGTTGGTGCTGGGTGGCATTTACTCTGGCTTGACCACTCCAACCGAAGCCGCTGCAGTGGGGGCGGGGGGTGCCCTGGTGATGGCAGCCTGCTACCGCCAGTTGACCTGGCCGGTGTTGCGCGACTCAGTGATGTCAACGGTCAAGACGACCTGTATGGTCTCGATGATTATTATCGGTGCTCAGATTTTGTCGACGGCCTTGACGTTTTCGGGTGTGAGCCGCGAGATTAGTGAGTGGATTGTCGGCCTTGGTCTCAGTAAGTGGGAGTTCTTTTTCATCTTGGTCGTGCTGTATATCATTCTGGGTTGTTTCGTCGATGGTATCTCGATGATCTACATGACCTTGCCGGTGCTCTTACCTGTGATTAAGATTTTTGGTTTTGATCTAATTTGGTTGGGTGTCATCATTACGATCTTGATTGAACTTGGGCAGATCACACCACCGGTGGGGTTGAATCTGTTTACCATTCATGGCATCTCGGGCGGCGCAAAGTTTTCAGAGATCGTCGCGGGCTCAACACCCTACGTATTTTTGATGTTGATCGTGATTGCGATCTTGACCGTGTATCCAGAGATCGTGACCTGGTTACCTGAGACGATGCGAGGTAAATAGCGTCTTTTCGAGTCGAAATCATCTGAAACAGATGAGGCC
The DNA here is from genome assembly GCA_029866055.1 of Burkholderiaceae bacterium. Classification (GTDB taxonomy): domain Bacteria; phylum Pseudomonadota; class Gammaproteobacteria; order Burkholderiales; family Burkholderiaceae_B; genus Zwartia. Next base: position 2,910 of record JARXAG010000118.1, on the reverse strand, counting down.
CGACTCGAAACATTGTTGAAACGAGTGGCGTGTGAAGATGTGGTTGCGTAATCACACAGGAGTTCACGCCATGACATACACTTCAGCTCGTTCATTGATCGCAGGTCTGGGTTTCACACTCATCGCAGCAAGCGCCGTGGCGCAAACGAGTATGCCTCCCCAAGGCGCAGGCCCACACGGCGGCATGCATCGTCAACATCAAGCTGCTGCAAAAGGTGGCAGCGAAGGCCCGATGGGACAAATCCCCCAAGCTGTCATTGATCAACTCGCCTTAGCGCCAGCCCAACAGGCGCAGCTTGATACGGCGCAGGCTGCGCGAAAAGAGCTGCAAGCTACCAAACAGTCGCTGCGCGCTGAGCAGCGTAAAGCGATGCAAGAGCAGTTGACTAAAGACATCGTGGATCCACGAGCTGTCATGGCTCAGCAAAAGACCATGCGAACTACAATGGAAGCCAAAATGGATGCTGTGCAGCAAAAGTGGCTCGCTTTCTGGGATGGTTTGTCGGCACCTCAAAAAACCACGCTTTCAAACTATATGAAGTCTAAGCATGCTGAGCAGACGCAAAAAAAACCTGCGGCAGCAAAAGGCTGATGCCGCACAACTTAGGTGAAGGTCTCAGCGTCAGAAGCAATTGGACTGAGACTAAGAGGTAAGCGCTAATCTCGAGCCGTCTTGGCTCGAGAGCGCATTGACAAGCCAAAATCCTTAGGCACGGGCCTTGGCTGCTGCGACGGTGTCTGCCCAGGAAGGCACGTCAACGCCCGCTGCTGCGATTTCCATTGATACCATGGTGTAGTACCCGACAACGCAGACTAGATCAGAGTATTGCTGATCGCTCAGTAGTGTTTTTGCGCGGTTAAAGGCGGCGGCGCTGACGCGTTTTGTTTCAAGAAGTTCAGTGACGAAGTCATACACAATATCTTCATCAGCCTGCAGGCCTGCAGGTTTACCGCCTCGCGGTAACGCGTCGACCACTGCAGGCGACACGCCGTCTCTGACAGCCCACTTACTATGTAAGCCCCATTCGAATTGAGACTCCATGTGGCGCGCTGTGAGCAAAATCGCAAATTCGTTCAAGCGCGCGGGTAGTGAGGATTCATTGCGAAAATAATTACTGACGGGCGTGACCACTGCTGCAAACTTAGGTGAGCGCAGAGTCATCCAATGATGTTTGGGCAAGTCTGTTAATTGTGCTTGCCAACCCGAGCGATAGAGCTTCATGACCGCTTGTTGTTCAGGCGTGAGATCCTCGGTTGCGATGGGGGTGAAACGCAGAGGTTCGAGAGGGGCGGTCGACATGGAAGTTTCCTTTAGAGAGGCAGGCTAAGATACAGAAATAATGAAGTGCCTGATAACAAGCAATGGGTAACGGGCATTAAAACGACTGACATCAAACAAAAGATATTAATCATAAGACAATGGGTGAAATACTAGCCCATAACAATCAGGAGCATGTATGGTTATCACCGACGCACAGGTCCACCTCTGGGAGGCTCATCGCCCGGATCGCCCTTGGATGCCCGAAGATGTTGGGCACACCGTGATCATCGCCGGAGAGGGTGCGCGACCACACCGTGAAAAGCCTTTCGAAGCAGCAGAAATGACTGAGTTGATGGACGCAACAGGTGTATCGCGTGCGATCATCGTGCCACCTTCAATGGTGGGAAGTAAAAATTTGACCGCACTTGAAGCCGTACAAAATTACCCCGGCCGTTACGGCATTATGGGGCGCTTTGATCCCGAGGATCCAAACGCACGCGTCTTACTTGAAACCTGGCTGACACAACCAGGCATGCTTGGTATTCGTATGACGTTTCACAAAGCCAAGTGGTCACGCTGGCTGTCTGATAGTTCACTCGATTGGTTTTGGGCCGGTTGTGAGCGCCTTGGGATTCCGGTGATGGTGCTGATGTCTGAACAACTCGATGTGCTGGATCGTCTAGCAACGCGTTATCCAGAGTTGAAACTGATTTTGGATCATATGGGCCGCAAAAGTGCAATGCGCGATGATGCCTGTTTTGCTGACCTCGACATTATGCTCAAGCTGGCGCGACATAAAAATCTTTCAGTGAAGGTGACGTCTGCGCCTGGCTACAGCACGCATCCTTATCCTTTCAAAAACATTCAGCCTTATCTGCAACGCATCATTGAAGGCTTTGGGCCAGAGCGCTCGATGTGGGGTTCGGATGTCTCGCGATTACCGTGCACCTATGCGCAGTGCGTGAGTTTGTTCACCGAAGAGATGAGCTTTTTAAAAGGAAAAGATCTAGAGATGGTGATGGGCGGGGCCTTAGCGAAGGTGCTCAATTGGCCCGCCGCCTGAACACTACAACCAAGTCTTTGCGCGCGAAGACACGCCACCGTCAATCGTAATAATTGTGCCGGTGGTGTAGCCCGATAAGTCAGAGGCCAAAAACGCAACCGCGTTTGCGATCTCTTCGACTTTGCCGGTGCGGCCAAAAGGCATCGAGGCAACGAGTTGCTTCCATTTTTCTGCATCGCCCAACGTTAACTCGGCGCGTTTGCGTAAAAAATTATAAAGACGCTCGGTCAACACGGGGCCCGGGTTTAAACCCACGACGCGAATATTATGCTCAGGGCTGACCGAACCCAGTGAGCGGGTGAGCGCCATCAGCGCCGCGCAACCCGAGGTGCCCGCCAAATACGTTGAGGTTAAATTTTCACCGGCGTGGCCAATCACGTTCACGATGACGCCGGGTGTCTTGAGAGGTTTCCAGACTTGAAAGGCCAAGCGGGTCATGTTGATGTAGCCAAACACTTTTAGATCCCAACCATCGCGCCAGCTTTGATCATCAAAGTCTTCGATCGACCCGAGCGGCACGGCACCTGCGTTGTTGACCAAAATATCGGTGGTCGCAAGTCGAGTTCTCAATAACTCGACATTAGCG
>JARXAG010000087.1 GCA_029866055.1 Burkholderiaceae bacterium | reverse complement strand
GATAGAGAGTTGATCAGCATTGCGCAGAATCGGCACAACTAAGCCACGTGGGCTGCCAACCGCGATACCGATATCAAAATAGCCGTGATAGATGATGTCTTTGCCGTCGATCGACGCATTTAACACTGGGTAACGCTTGAGGGCTGCAACGGCGGCTTTCACAAAAAATGACATAAAGCCCAGCTTCACGCCGTGCTCTTTTTCAAATTTGTCTTTGTATAAATTACGCAGGTCAATCACGCCTTGCATGTTGACTTCGTTAAACGTTGTGAGGATGGCGTTATCTTGCTGCGACTGCAACAGACGCTCGGCCACGCGGGCACGCAAGCGGCTCATCGGCACGCGTTGCTCAGGACGACCATCAAGCGACTGCGTCATGGGGACCGAAGGGTTTGCCAGAGGCGCAGCCTTGGCTGGCGCAGCAGCAGGCGCTGCCGAAGCACCAAGCGCATCGCCTTTCGTGATACGTCCGTCACGGCCTGAGCCCGACACGTTTGAAGCTGCCACGCCTTTTTCAGCAAGAATCTTGGCAGCGGCAGGAGACGCCACACCAGCGCTGCCGGCAGAGGCAGCGACGGGCGCTGCGACTGGGGCTGGCGCAGCCGCAGCAGTATTCGCTGGTGGCGCTGTGACTGCAGCAGCTTTACCGGCCGTATCGATACGAGCAATCACCTCGCCCGCCACTACCATGCTGCCATCGGCGCGCACGATTTCTGTGAACACACCCGAAGCCGGAGCCGGCACCTCTAGCACCACTTTATCGGTTTCAACTTCAATCAGAATTTCGTCAGCGGTGACTGCCTCACCGGGTTTTTTCTTCCAGGTTAACAACGTTGCTTCAGATACAGACTCAGACAGTTGGGGCACAACTACATCGGTGATTGCCATTTTTTTTCCGTGAGGGATCGTAGTATTTCGGTAAAGTCGCTTAGGCCAGATTATTTAGTCAGCATGAACACTTTGAACTTGCCAAAGGCTTGATCAACCAACGCCTTTTGCTGTTCTTGATGCTTAGCTAAATAACCGACGGCGGGCGAGGCAGACGCTGGGCGCCCGGCATAACCCAGCTTTTGGCCATCTGACATGTTTTGGTAAAGATGATGTTGCACGTAAAACCAAGGGCCCTGGTTTTGCGGCTCGTCTTGCACCCAGACCACTTCAGTTGCCTTGGGATACTTGCGCAACTCAGCCTCAAAGGTTTTGTGGGCGAAGGGATACAGCTGCTCAACGCGAATAATCGCAACCGAGTCATCTTTACGATCAGCGCGACCATGCACTAGGTCGTAATAAACTTTACCCGAGCACACCAAGACACGCTTGACCGAAGCGGCTTTAATCTGCGCATCGAGCTCGGGGATGATCGGCTGAAACCGACCAGAAGACAGATCTTTCAGAGCAGAGCCAGCATCTTTATTACGCAGCAATGACTTTGGCGTCAAAATGACTAGCGGCTTACGGAACTTGCGTACCATCTGACGGCGCAACAAATGGAAGATTTGTGAGGCTGTCGTTGGCTGAACCACTTGAATATTGTTGTCAGCACAAAGCTGCAAGAAGCGCTCGATGCGCGCGGATGAATGCTCAGGCCCTTGACCTTCGTAACCGTGCGGCAGCATCAGGGTCAAACCAGACTGACGACCCCACTTGGCCTCACCAGACACGATGAACTGGTCAATCACGACTTGAGCACCGTTCACAAAATCGCCGAACTGGGCTTCCCAGATCGTGAGGGTGTTGGGATCTGCACAAGAGTAACCGTACTCAAAACCTAACACGGCCTCTTCGGACAAGACCGAGTCAATGACTGTAAACGGTGCCTGCTCAGCCGAGACATTTTGCAACGGAATATAAGTGCCATCATCCCAGCGCTCACGATTTTGATCATGCAGTACCGCGTGACGGTGAGTGAAAGTGCCGCGACCTGAGTCTTGGCCTGTAATGCGAATTGCGTAACCCGCCTTGACCAGCGTTGCGAAGGCCAAATGCTCGCCCATCCCCCAGTCAAGATTTTGTTCGCCACGTGCCATGGCACGACGATCATTGAGCAACTTTGTGACCAGTGCGTGAGGCGTAAACCCAGCAGGCGTCTGTGTCAGAGCTTCACCAATACTTTTGAGTTCAGCTAACGGCACGCCTGTATCAGCTTGGTCTGTCCACTTCGCATTTAAGAAAGGCGTCCAATCAATGGCGTACTTGCTTTTGTAATTTGTTAAGACAGGCTCGATCGTGCGCTGGCCGTCTTCCATGTACTGGCGATAGTCTTTGACGAGTTGATCGCCCTCGCCTTCTTTAAGCACACCCTGTGCAGTCAGTTTGTCTGCATAGAGCTTACGCGTGCCAGGATGCGCGCCAATGCGCTTGTACATCAAGGGCTGCGTCAGCGAAGGGGTATCTTGTTCGTTGTGACCGAGTTTACGGAAACACACGATATCCACGACCACGTCGCGTCCAAATTTCATTCTGAAATCGAGCGCCAGACGGGTAGTAAACGCAACCGCCTCAGGATCATCACCATTCACATGAAACACTGGCGCTTCGATCATCTTTGACACGTCAGTGCAATAGATCGTTGAGCGTGTATCGCGCGGATCTGAAGTCGTAAACCCGATCTGGTTGTTAATCACGAGATGAACCGTGCCGCCAGTACCGTAACCACGGGTCTCGGCGAGGTTGAGAGTTTCCATGACGACGCCCTGTCCGGCAAAAGCTGCGTCGCCATGCACCAGCACGGGCAACACTTGCTTGTAGCCATCTGCACCGCGGCGCTCTTGACGCGCGCGTACGCTACCTTCAACGACTGGATTCACGATTTCAAGGTGCGAGGGATTAAACGCGAGCGACAGATGCATCGGACCGCCACGCGTAGACAGGTCGCTTGAAAAACCGTTGTGGTATTTCACATCACCATCGCTTAAACCTTCGGCGTGATGACCTTCGAATTCGGCAAACAAATCACCTGGCATCTTGCCCATGATATTGACCAGCATATTCAAGCGACCACGATGCGCCATGCCGACCACGATTTCTTGAACGCCCGCTTCACCCGCATGGTGTACGAGTTCATCCATTGAGGCAATAAAACTATCGCCGCCCTCAAGCGAAAAGCGCTTTTGTCCGACGTATTTTGTGTGCAAATAACGCTCAAGGCCTTCGGCTTCAGTGAGCTGTTGCAGCAAATTACGTTTGTCTTCGGCTGAAACCGTGGGCGCCGACAGGGTTGACTCAAGGCGCTCTTGCACCCAACGTTTCACTGCAGGATCAGACGCATGCATGAACTCGGCGCCGACCGAACGACAATAGGTATCACGCAAGGCTTTGAGAATATCGCGCAAGGTCATAGTGCTTGCGCTAGAAAAATAGGTATTGGCCGCCGAAAAAACCTGGTCGAGATCGGTTTCATTTAAACCATAAAACGCAGGGTCTAATTCGGGGATCGCAGGGCGATCGGTACGCTTGAGCGGATCGAGATCAGCCCATCTTGACCCAAGTGAGCGATACGCTGCGATCAAAGACTGCACGTGCACTTGCTTGGTTGCAACGGCTAGGTCAGATTCTTTTGCACGCTGTGCAAAGCCATTTGTTTTAGCGCGAATGGCAAACGACTCAACAATTGGCGCGTGAGCTTGATCACGAGTTGCTGCTTGACCATCGGTCGCTGGCATATGCTGCAACTGATCGAAATAGCTTCGCCAGTTATCTGGCACTGAGCCAGGATTGTCGAGATAAGCCTCATAAAGCTCTTCGACATAAGGGGCATTACCCCCAAAAAGATAGGAGTTCTGTAGAGATTCGTGTTCTGATGACATTTGACGCTTCACCTTGTCGGGTGCTTCACCCGTTACGATGCAGGAATACCTTCCGTTTACTCGGCCAAACCGATTTGCGGATAGCGGGCAGAAGGCGGTTGTTTTGAGCCTTAAAGTCCGGCGAGAAAGTATAACCTGTGGGGTCGATAAACCAACGACTTTTGTGTAGATAGCCTTTCATTATCGAAGGTTATTTTTATAAGCGTTGTGCGAACGAAACAGGATTCAGACGCGAATCACTCGGTCGGGCGTAAAAAAACGACCCGCATGAAAAAACCCCAAAAGGCTGGAAGGGTGTCCAACTTTATGGGGTCAGTTCACGCAGGTCGTTTTTTTCACCTTGCTTGCGCTAAGCGCACAAGCAAGGACATCATCGGATACTTATTTACGCTTTGGCACTGAGCGCGAAGTCGCACCTTGATACAGCTGGCGAGGACGGCCAATTTTGTACTCTGGATCGGAGATCATCTCGTTCCATTGCGCAATCCAGCCCACGGTACGCGCCAAGGCAAAAATCGCCGTAAACAACGCGGTTGGCACACCAATTGCACGCTGAACAATGCCAGAGTAGAAATCGACGTTTGGATAAAGCTTACGCTCGACAAAATACGGATCTTCAAGCGCAATACGCTCAACTTCCATGGCGAGTTTGAAAAGAGGGTCATTTTCAAGACCCAAAGCAGCCAATACCTCTTTGCAGGTTTGCTGCATCAACTTGGCGCGTGGATCGTAGTTTTTGTAAACACGATGACCAAAACCCATCAAACGAACGCCTGAGTTCTTGTCTTTGACTTGTTCCATGAACTCGCCGACCTTGGCCATGCCGCCCTTCGCTTGCAGATCTTCGAGCATTTGCAAGCAAGCTTCGTTGGCGCCACCGTGTGCGGGGCCCCACAAGCAGGCGACGCCAGCGGCAATAGCTGCAAAAGGATTGGTGCCAGACGAACCGCATAAACGCACTGTTGACGTTGAGGCATTTTGTTCGTGATCAGCGTGAAGGATAAAAATACGATCAAGCGCACGCTCGACAACAGGGTTCACAACGTATTCTTCGCAGGGTGTTGCAAACATCATGCGCAAGAAATTGCCGGTATATGACAAGCTGTTTTTCGGGTAGATGTAAGGCTGACCCTGTGAATATTTGTAGGCCATTGCGACCAGCGTGGGCATCTTGGCGATCAAACGGATCGCCGCCACGTGGCGATGGTGCGGATTGGTGATGTCATTAGAGTCGTGATAGAACGCAGACATGGCACCGACTAGACCAGTCAACACCGCCATTGGGTGCGCATCGCGACGAAAGCCACGCAAGAAAAATTGCATCTGCTCGTTGACCATCGTGTGATTGGTCACCAAGCTATCAAAAGCAAGCTTTTGCTTGGCATCCGGCAATTCGCTATTCAGGATCAAATAACTGATATCCATGAAATCGCAATTGACGGCCAACTCTTCAATGGGGTAACCGCGATACAACAATTCGCCTTTGTCGCCGTCAATATAAGTAATGTCTGAGGTGCACGAAGCTGTGGACAAAAAACCTGGGTCATAGGTGAACATGCCGGTTTGACCATACAGCTTACGAATATCAATCACCTGCGGGCCGACCGTGCCGTCGTAGACCGGGAAGTCAAAGGAGGGGCTTCCGTCAGAGAACGATAGCGTAGCTTTTTTGTCAGATAGTTTCATGAGTTGTTCCTTCTATAATTTTTTTACGCAGGTTCATAACGCGCGGATATTGGCTAACACCGCGTGAACAGCTGGGCGATCTAACGCCCCCACCGGTTCGAGCCGAGCTAAAAGCAAGTCTAACAGCTCATTATCACCCAGTTCAAACAGCTGGGTAAGCGCCGAGACATCCACATCAGTCAGGTCAGACTCGTAGGTGTCTAGATACTTAGTCAGCATCAGATCATTTTCGAGCAACCCACGCCTAGCCCGCCAACGCAGCCTGGTGCGGTCCATGTCAGTGAGTTGGCTCATGCGCGTTGCCCCGCCTAAACCGTACGACGTACAAGCATTTCTTTGATTTTGCCGATCGCCAGCGAAGGATTCAATCCTTTGGGGCAGACATCGACGCAATTCATGATGGTATGGCAGCGGAACAAGCGGTATGGATCTTCGAGGTTATCGAGGCGCTCAGCAGTCGCATGATCACGCGTATCGGCAATGAAGCGGTACGCCTGCAGCAAGCCAGCGGGGCCCACGAACTTGTCGGGGTTCCACCAGAAAGACGGGCACGATGTTGAACAGCAGGCGCACAAGATGCACTCGTACAGCCCGTTGAGTTCGTCGCGCGCCTCGGGGGTTTGCAAACGCTCTTTCTCGGGTGGAATCGTGTCGTTGATCAGGTAAGGCTTGATCGAGTGATACTGATTAAAGAACTGTGTCATGTCCACGATCAGATCGCGAATCACTGGCAACCCAGGTAAGGGGCGCAGCACAACCGGCTCAGTTAATTCAAGCATGTTGGTCGTGCAAGCCAAGCCGTTTTTGCCGTTGATGTTCATCGCATCTGAGCCGCACACGCCTTCACGGCATGAACGACGCAACGTCAAACTGTCATCAACATCCATTTTGATGCGGATCAAGGCATCCAACAGCATTTTGTCGGTTGGCTGCAGCTCGACCTCGAGCTTTTGCATATAAGGGCGCTCATCCTTGTCAGGATCGTAGCGGTAGATTTCAAACTTCACGATGCGTTTTGTGCTCATGATAGGTATCCAGGTAACTTGTCTTAGAAGGTACGCGACTTAGGCGGGAAGCTTTCGACGGTAAGTGGTTGCATTTGCACAGGCTTGTAATCGAGGCGGTTGCCCTCTGAATACCACAAGGTGTGCTTGATCCAGTTGTCATCGTCGCGTGTCGGGTGATCGTCAAGCGCATGGGCGCCACGACTTTCAGTACGCGCTGCGGCTGAATGAATCGTTGAAAGCGCAACTTCAATCATGTTGCTCAGCTCAAGGGCCTCGATGCGTGCGGTGTTAAATACTTTTGACTTGTCAGTAAACGCGATATTGTCGACTTTTTCGGCCAGCGCATCGATTTTTGCCACGCCTTCTTTCAGCGAAGCCAAAGTGCGGAACACGCCACAGTGCTGCTGCATCGCATTACGAATCTCGTTACCCACCACTTGAGCTTTTTCGCCCGTGGTCCGGGATTCGAGTTTGTTGATGCGCTCAACTGAAAAGTCGACCGACTCTTGAGGCAAAGGCTGATGTGCATGCTGACGCTCGGGGTGCGCGGCAACGATATGGTTACCAGCAGCGCGACCAAACACGATCAAATCGAGCAGCGAATTGGTACCTAAGCGGTTGGCGCCGTGAACTGAAGTCGCTGAACACTCGCCGATGGCGTAAAGACCATTCACGATTTGCGTTTGCTTTCCATCCCAAGTGGTGACCTGCCCGTTGTAATTGCAAGGGATGCCGCCCATCTGGTAGTGGATTGTTGGCACGACTGGGATAGGCTCTTTGGTCGCATCAACGTTCGCAAACTTGTGACCGATTTCAAGAATTGAGGGCAAGCGTTTGTTAATGACATCGGCACCGAGATGATCAAGCTTCAGATGCACATAGGCACCGTCTGGGCCACAACCGCGACCTTCTTTAATTTCTTGATCCATACAGCGCGAAATAAAGTCACGCGGTGCCAAGTCTTTCAGTGTTGGCGCATAGCGCTCCATGAAACGCTCACCGTCTTTATTGAGCAAAATGCCGCCTTCACCGCGCACGCCCTCAGTGATCAATACGCCGGCACCGGCGACACCCGTTGGGTGAAACTGCCAGAACTCCATATCCATCATAGGCACGCCAGCACGCGCCGCCATCCCCATGCCATCGCCTGTATTAATGAAGGCGTTAGTCGAAGCAGCCCAGATGCGGCCTGCTCCGCCTGTAGCGATCACAGTGGTCTTGGCTTCAAAAATGTACATCTCGCCGGTTTCCATCTCGAGCGCAGTGACGCCCAAGACATCGCCCGCCTGATTGCGAATCAAATCAAGCGCTAACCACTCAACAAAAAACTGCGTGCGCGAAGCGACGTTGCGCTGATACAACGTGTGCAGCAACGCGTGACCTGTACGGTCGGCCGCGGCGCAAGCACGTTGAACAGGCTTTTCGCCAAAGTTTGCAGTGTGACCACCGAAAGGACGCTGATAAATCGTGCCATCGGGATTACGGTCAAACGGCATGCCCATGTGCTCTAGTTCGTACACGGCATTGGGCGCCTCGCGACACATAAATTCGATCGCGTCTTGGTCGCCCAACCAGTCTGAGCCCTTGACTGTGTCATACATGTGCCAGTACCAGTTGTCTTCGCTCATGTTGCCCAGCGAGGCGCCGATACCACCCTGCGCCGCAACCGTGTGCGAGCGGGTTGGAAACACCTTAGACAGCACTGCGACAGAAAGCCCGGCGTTTGCGAGCTGCAAGGAACAACGCATACCGGCACCGCCGGCTCCCACGACGACGACGTCAAACTGACGGCGCGGTAAAGATGATTTGAAAGCGACCACGGCTTAGTTTCTCCAGAGGGTGTGTACGAAGTACACGACTGATCCAGCCAACCACAAAATAGTGAGGACCAGCAAAAACAAACGAATACCTACGGGCTTGACATAATCCATCCAGATATCACGGATACCAATCCAAGCGTGCCAGGCAAGCGACAACATTGCTAGTGAGGCAAGCACCTGCCCTACCGGAATGTCAAAGTAGGTAAAGGTAAAGAGGCTTTTCCAGCCAGCGTAGGTAAAGCCTGACATCGTCAGAATACCCACCAGCAAGACCAGGGTGTAAACCGCGAGAATGATGGCGGTCACACGTTGAATAATGTATTCACCGGTGCCGTAATGCGCACCAACAACCAAACGCTTCGTACCAATTTTTTCAATAGCGGCCATTACCAGACTCCGAACAATTTAAGGCCAAACACAATGGTCAGCGCCAGGCTAACGCCCATCACTGCACTCGCACTTTTTGCTGCAGATTCTTTATCAATACCGATATGTAAATCGAGCACGAGATAGCGAATGCCGGCACAGAAGTGATGCAAGTAGCCCCAGATCAAGCCTAACAAAACCAATTTCATGAGCGGATGCCCAATCACTTTGGACATCGACGCGAAGCCCGCCTCTGAACTAAAACTCATGGCAAACAAGGCGATTAGCAGCGGTAAAGCCAAAAATAACGCGGCGCCACTGATTCGATGAAGGATCGAAACTTTGCCCGCCATCGGCAGGCGATAGTGCATCAAATCAGTCACATGGATATTGCGAAACTGCGGACGCGGCTTTTGGGCTGTGTCAGACATAACGACCTCGATTTAAAAAACAATCAATTAGGATAAACACTCTATTCTCGCCGATGTGGGCCATCGGTTCAAATCACTCATTTAGTTCAATTAATTCAAGCTATTACGATAATGATACCGATTGGTCACATAATGACCCATACGTAATTCTACCGGACGGTCGGCGTACGTGTACGAGATACGATCCACTTTCAGTATAGGGGTATCCTTCGATATCCCCAGCAAGGCACTGATTTCACCGTCAGCACTCACGGCACGAACCTTCTCTTCAGCCCGAACCATGCTTATGCCAAACTCAGTTTCAAAAAACCCGTATAGCGGGCCGCTGTAGCCGTTTAGTAGTTCAGCGGTCAACCCTTTAAAAAGCACGCCAGACAAATAGATGTCGTCTACCACGGTTGGCACCGAGGCAAACGAGAGCAAACGCCGAATCGCAACGACCGTATCGCCCGTCTTAAGCTCAAGCGCACGCGCGATTTCAGCACTGGCTCGCACCCGTTTGCAATCAAGAATCTGACTTTCAGCAGGCTGGGCCTCACCTTGATTGGGCGCGAGGCGCAAAAAGCGAAAGCGCACGCGCGCTTCGTGGTGAGTCGAGACAAACGTCCCCTTACCTTGGCGTCGGATTAACAAATTTTCAGCGGCAAGCTCGTCAACGGCCTTGCGCACCGTACCCTGACTCACCTGAAAACGCAGGGCGAGTTCAGTTTCGCTGGGGATCGCTTCACCGGGCTTCCAGTCGCCGCGGTCAAGCGCCTGCACCAACAAATCTTTAATCTGTCGGTAAAGGGGGCTAAAAGCCGCCGAACCTGTCGAACTTGCTGCAGGCAAGGGCTTGCGGACTAAGGCCTCAGACATCATTAGGGCTATTCAAACGCATAGTCTTATTGTGTCACAAGCCGAGACGTAAGTCTACAACTCTTGTGTCTTATATAAGATATATGATTGGTTGACTACGTAGGGGATTTGTTCTAGCATCGCGCTCTGAAATTAGGCCTCCCTGGCCCTCAAGAGCGGGTCGAGGCAAAAAAGCTAAACTGCTAGTTAAGCAAAGCATTTCAGGCAATTCTCGTTTCATATCCTAGCAATCTACTCAGCCCTCTCGGAGAAAACTATGTCTAAACCCGCCGTGCGCGTTGCGGTCACCGGTGCTGCCGGTCAAATCGGCTACGCACTCTTGTTTCGTATCGCTTCAGGCGAGATGCTCGGCAAGGATCAACCTGTCATCTTGCAGTTGCTCGAGATTCCTGACGAAAAAGCGCAAAAAGCACTGAAAGGCGTCATGATGGAGCTCGACGATTGCGCGTTTCCATTGCTGCAGTCAATGACTGCCCATGGCGACCCACGTGAAGCGTTCAAAGATGTCGAAGTGGCCATGTTGGTAGGCTCTCGCCCTCGCGGTCCTGGCATGGAACGCGCTGACTTGCTCGCCGTCAACGCCGCAATTTTTACAGCTCAGGGCAAGGCCTTGAATGACGTGGCACACCGTAATGTCAAAGTGTTGGTCGTGGGCAACCCAGCCAACACCAATGCTTACATCGCCATGAAATCGGCTCCTGATCTGCCAGCAAAAAACTTTACTGCCATGCTGCGTCTTGACCATAATCGCGCCTTGTCACAATTGGCAGCAAAAATGGGCAAGCCTGTTGCCGATATTCAAAAATTGGCAGTGTGGGGCAATCACTCGCCCACCATGTACGCTGACTACCGGTTTGCGACTATTGGCGGTCAAAGCGTCGAAAAACTCATTAACGATTCAGTCTGGAATCGCGATGTCTTCTTGCCCACAGTCGGCAAGCGCGGTGCCGCAATCATCGAGGCACGTGGCTTATCGTCTGCCGCCTCGGCCGCCAACGCTGCGATCGATCACATCCGTGATTGGGTACTTGGCACAAATGGTAAATGGGTCACCATGGGCGTCGCCTCAGATGGCAGCTACGGCATCCCTGAAGGCACGATGTACGGCGTACCGGTCACCTGCCAAGGTGGCGAGTATCAACGCGTCACTGGCCTCGAAATCGACGCCTTCTCGCGCGAGCGTATGGATTTAACCCTGAAAGAGCTGATTGAAGAACGCGACGCTGTCGCACATTTGCTCAAGTAATTTTTATGTACGTATAAAAATGAACCCTCTCAGACAGTGTCTGGCGGGTTCATTTTTTTTATCTGTTTTTGGAGAAAGATATGTCTAAACAAGCAACCGCCGGCGAGCGCTTTCGTGCCGCCCTCGCGTCTGAGCAGCCACTACAAATTATTGGTGCCATCAACGCACACCACGCCCTGCTCGCCAAGCGCGCCGGCTTTAAAGCCATTTATCTTTCAGGTGGCGGCGTTGCCGCTGGCTCGCTAGGGTTACCTGACCTGGGTATCAATACGCTTGACGACGTTCTGACCGACGTGCGTCGCATCACAGACGTGTGCGACACCCCGTTGATCGTTGACATCGATACTGGTTTTGGTCCTTCGGCATTTAACATCGCTCGCACGATTCAAAGTCTGACTAAATTCGGCGCTGCAGGTTGCCACATCGAAGATCAGGTTGGCGCTAAGCGCTGCGGTCATCGCCCCGGTAAAGAAATCGTTTCTACCGAAGAGATGCGCGATCGCGTTAAAGCGGCCGTCGACGCTCGCACCGACGACAGTTTTTATATCATTGCACGTACCGATGCGATCGCCTCGCATGGCGTAGATGCTGCGATTGAACGCGCCTTAGCCTGTATCGAAGCCGGCGCCGATGCGATTTTCGCAGAAGCCGCTTACGACCTGCCAACCTTTGAAAAATTTGCCAAAGCAGCGGGCGTGCCCTTATTGGCAAACATCACTGAGTTCGGCAAAACGCCCTTATTCAGCGTCGATGAGCTGAAGTCTGCTGGGGTTGGCATGGTGCTGTATCCGTTATCGGCATTTCGTGCCGCAAACAAAGCAGCAGAAGCAGTCTACGAGGCAGTTCGTCGCGATGGACATCAGCGCAACGTGATCGACATGATGCAAACGCGCGATGAACTTTACGAACGCATCAATTACCACGAGTTTGAAGGCAAACTCGACGTGTTGTTCGCCCAAGGCAAATCGAAATAATCTGATCAAGGACACATATCATGGCAACTGCTAAAAAATCTCCTGCAAAGAAAAGCTCTGCACCCGCAGCAACATCGACCGCCGCTGCGCCTGCAGAAGCGACACCCACCTTCAAACCTAAAAAATCAGTCGCACTGTCGGGCGTGACCGCGGGTAACACCGCGTTATGTACCGTCGGTCGTAGTGGTAATGACCTGCACTATCGTGGCTACGATGTTCTTGATTTTGCTGATAGCAGCGAGTTCGAAGAGATCGCCCACTTGTTGATCCATGGCAAGTTGCCCAACAAGGCTGAGCTGGCCGCTTACAAAGAGAAATTGCGCAACCTGCGTGGCTTGCCTGCCCAACTACAAACCGTGCTCGAATCGCTGCCTGCCGCTAGCCATCCCATGGATGTGATGCGCACCGCCGCCTCGGCGCTGGGTTGCATGCTGCCCGAGAAAGAAGATCACAACATTCCTGATGCCCGTGACATCGCCGATCGGTTGATGGCCAATCTAGGTTCGGCTCTGTTGTACTGGTATCACTTTAGTCACAACGGTCGCATCATTGATGTGCAAACCGACGACGACTCAATCGGCGCGCACTTCTTGCATCTTTTACATGGCAAAAAGCCAAACGCCGACTGGGTACGTGCGATGCACACCTCACTGAATTTGTATGCTGAACACGAATTCAATGCCTCGACCTTCACCTGCCGTGTGATCGCTGGCACAGGGTCAGACATGTATTCGGCCATTGCTGGCGGCATTGGCGCACTGCGCGGCCCCAAGCACGGCGGTGCAAACGAAGTGGCCTTTGAAGTGCAAAAACGTTACGAGACGCCTGACGAAGCCGAAGCCGACATTCGCGCCCGTGTCGAGGCCAAACAGGTTGTGATTGGTTTTGGACATCCCGTTTACACGATCTCCGACCCACGCAACAAGGTCATCAAAGACGTGGCACTGCGCTTATCAAAGAAAGCCGGTACGACCAAAATGTTTGACATCGCCGACCGCCTCGAAGCTGTGATGTGGGATTCGAAAAAAATGTTTGCAAACCTAGATTGGTTTTCAGCCGTGTCGTATCACATGATGGGCGTACCGACTGCAATGTTTACACCGCTGTTTGTGATCGCACGTACCGCAGGTTGGGCAGCGCACATCATCGAGCAACGGATCGACAACAAGATCATTCGTCCTGCTGCCAACTACACTGGGCCCGATGATCAAAAATTTGTACCGCTCGCGCGTCGCAAATAATTAGCATTCGGCCAAGTAGGTGAGCCGCAAGGCTCACCGTTTTACCAGTCTTGCAGTCAGCTTTGCAATTAATCTGTACTTGCTGTTTCTTATCCGTATCTGTTGCACCGGCAAACTTCCTTTAGTACGTGAGCACGCCTTTTGTACCAAAGGAAGACTTTTCGCCTTTGACCGCATCTTTTGCCTTCGACCACCATCCGACTGAGTTCACATGAATAGCGCACATCGCAAGCCACTGCCCGGAACCAAACTCGATTACTTTGACGCTCAAGCAGCTGTCGACGCCATCACTCCGGGCGCCTATAGCAAACTGCCATATACCTCGCGCGTGCTAGCTGAAAATCTGGTGCGTCGCTGCGACCCTGAGTTACTCACTGCCGCGCTCAAACAGTTGATTGAACGCAAAAGCGACATGGATTTTCCGTGGTTTCCGGCGCGCGTGGTGTGCCATGATATTTTGGGGCAAACCGCCTTGGTCGACTTGGCTGGCCTGCGTGATGCGATCGCAGCGCAAGGTGGTGACCCTGCGCTTGTCAATCCGGTAGTGCCCACGCAATTGATTGTGGATCATTCTCTTGCAGTTGAATGCGGCGGGTTTGATCCTGAGGCTTTTGAAAAAAATCGTGCGATCGAAGATCGACGCAACGAAGATCGTTTTCACTTCATCAACTGGACCAAAAAAACGTTTAAAAATGTGGATGTCATTCCGCCCGGAAACGGCATCATGCATCAAATCAATTTAGAGAGGATGTCGCCGGTTGTGCATGCACTGAATGGCGTTGCATTTCCGGATACGTTAGTCGGCACCGACAGCCACACGCCACACGTCGACGCGCTAGGCGTGATTGCCATTGGCGTGGGTGGCCTTGAGGCCGAAAGCGTCATGCTGGGCCGTGCGTCGTGGATGCGCTTGCCTGAGATTATCGGCGTTGAACTGACTGGCAAACTCAAGCCTGGCATCACGGCGACTGACATGGTGTTGGCGCTGACCCAGTTTTTGCGCAACCAAAAAGTTGTATCGTCTTACCTCGAATTTTTTGGTGAGGGTGTCCCCCACCTAACACTGGGCGATCGCGCAACCATCTCGAATATGACACCCGAGTACGGCGCCACCGCCGCGATGTTTTATATTGATCAACAAACCATCGACTACCTGCGCTTGACCGGCCGCGAAGACCAGCAAATCAAACTCGTTGAAACCTATGCCAAACAAACAGGCTTATGGGCCGATAGCCTAAAGGGCGCCGCATACGAACGCGTATTACGTTTTGACTTGGCAAGCGTCGTGCGTACGATCGCAGGCCCTTCAAACCCCCATCGTGGGGTGCCCACCACCGAGCTTGCCGCTAAAGGAATCTCGGGTAAGGTTGAAAACGAACCCGGGCTGATGCCCGATGGCGCCGTCATCATCGCGGCCATCACAAGTTGCACCAACACCAGCAACCCACGCAACGTGATTGCCGCAGGCTTGTTGGCGCGCAATGCAAACGCTAAAGGGCTGACCCGCAAGCCCTGGGTCAAGTCCTCTTTGGCCCCTGGCTCGAAAACGGTTGAGCTGTATCTCCAAGAGGCCAACTTACTGACCGAACTCGAGGCCTTGGGCTTTGGTATTGTGGGGTTCGCTTGCACCACCTGTAACGGGATGAGCGGTGCGTTAGATCCAGTTATCCAACAAGAGATTATTGACCGCGACTTGTACGCCACCGCGGTTTTGTCAGGTAACCGAAACTTTGATGGCCGCATTCATCCTTACGCCAAGCAGGCATTCTTAGCCTCGCCACCGCTCGTCGTCGCCTATGCGATTGCCGGTACCATCCGATTTGATATTGAAAAAGATGTGTTGGGTCTTGACCAAAACGGCAAGCCCGTCACCTTAAAAGACTTGTGGCCGACAGACGAAGAGATCGATGCGATCGTCAACTCGAGTGTCAAGCCAGAGCAGTTTCGTAAAGTTTACGAGCCGATGTTTGCCGTGAGTGTGGATACCGGCGAGAAGCTCAGCCCGCTCTACGATTGGCGCCCGCAAAGCACGTACATTCGGCGCCCCCCCTACTGGGAAGGTGCCCTGGCTGGCGAACGCACCCTCAAAGGGATGCGACCCTTAGCGGTGTTGGGCGACAACATCACGACAGACCACTTGTCACCTTCAAACGCCATCATGCTTGATAGTGCCTCGGGCGAATATTTGGCGAAGATGGGCGTGCCTGAAGAAGACTTCAACTCGTACGCCACGCATCGTGGCGATCACTTGACCGCTCAACGCGCAACGTTTGCGAACCCCAAGCTGCTCAATGAAATGGTGCTTGAAAACGGTAAAGTCAAACAAGGTTCACTGGCACGCATCGAGCCCGAAGGCAAAGTCACCCGGATGTGGGAGGCAATCGAAACCTACATGACCCGTCTGCAACCGCTCATCATTGTGGCTGGCGCAGATTATGGACAAGGTTCTTCGCGCGACTGGGCCGCCAAAGGTGTTCGCCTCGCTGGCGTTGAGGCCATCGTTGCTGAAGGCTTCGAGCGCATCCATCGCACCAACTTGGTAGGGATGGGGGTCTTGCCATTAGAGTTCAAAGCAGGCGTGAATCGCTTGACGCTTGGCTTGGATGGCACTGAAACCTACGACGTCCTCGGCGCACGAACCCCGTTAGCCACGCTAACACTGGTGATTCAGCGTAAAAATGGCGAACAGGTCGAGGTCCCGGTAACCTGTCGCTTAGACACCGCTGAAGAAGTCTCGATTTACGAAGCCGGTGGCGTGCTGCAGCGTTTTGCGCAAGACTTTCTTGAGTCAAATGCCGCTGCTTAACGCCCCTAAGATTAAATCGTGCAAACAATTTTGAAGGATATCGCTATGAGTCACGCCCCCCAAATAAAAATTCCTGCCACCTACATACGCGGCGGCACCAGCAAAGGCGTTTTTTTTCATCTGCAAGATTTGCCTAAAGCGGCTCAAGTGCCTGGCGCTGCGCGTGACGCCTTATTGCTTAGAGTGATCGGTAGCCCCGACCCCTACGGCAAGCAAACCGACGGCATGGGTGCAGCGACCTCAAGCACCAGCAAGACCGTGATCTTGTCAAAAAGTACGCGTCCAGATCACGACATTGATTATCTTTTTGGGCAAGTGTCGATCGACAAGCCCTTTGTCGACTGGAGCGGAAATTGCGGCAACTTAACCTCTGCTGTCGGACCTTTTGGCATTAGCAATGGTCTGGTCGATGCCGCGCGTATCCCACAAGATGGGATCGCAACCATCCGAATTTGGCAAGCCAATATCGGCAAAACGATTATTGCTCACGTGCCGATGACCAATGGCGCTGTACAAGAAACCGGTGACTTTGAATTAGATGGCGTAACGTTTCCGGCTGCAGAAGTTCAGCTCGAGTTTATGGACCCCGCAGCCGATGAAGACGATGGGGGTGGAGCGATGTTTCCCACTGGCAACCTCGTGGATGACTTAGAAGTACCAGGCGTTGGAACCTTCAAGGCCACCATGATTAACGCTGGGATCCCCACAATTTTTGTCAATGCTGCCGATATTGGCTACAAGGGTACCGAGTTACAAGACGACATCAACGGCGACCCAAAAGCATTGGCCATGTTTGAAACGATTCGTGCCTACGGTGCTGTGCGAATGGGGCTCATTAAACATATCGACGAGGCCGCTACACGTCAGCACACCCCTAAAGTCGCCTTCGTTGCCAAGCCTGCCGATTACGTCGCCTCGAGCGGCAAGCCGATCTCAGCCAACGACACCAACGTGCTCGTACGCGCAATGTCGATGGGCAAGCTGCACCACGCCATGATGGGCACAGCTGCGGTGGCAATTGGCACTGCAGCAGCGATACCAGGCACACTCGTCAATTTAGCCGCGGGTGGTGGCGATCTTGAGGCGGTGCGTTTTGGTCACCCGTCGGGCACTTTGCGGGTTGGCGCGCAAGCAAAGCAAGTCAATGGTGAATGGACCGTCACAAAAGCCATCATGAGTCGGAGCGCTCGAGTCTTGATGGAAGGCTGGGTTCGCGTGCCTGGCGGCGGGTTACTCTGATGTCTGAATATTTTCCAGTCATCTTAAGTTTTACCTTCGCTCTTTTTATCACTTGCACAATGGTGTTTTTTGTCTCAGGTGCGTATCTGTTGCTCTTTAAGATTCGCTACGCCAACGAGCTATTCAAGCATCCTTACTTGGCGCAGCGCAACTTCAATCAATACTCGTTTTCAATCAAGATGACGATCGTGTTAGATTACTTTTTACGCATTGCGTTTCCTAAATCCAAAACATGGATTGCAGGTAATGCGAATGAGTTGTTAAAGCATGTCGATCCGCAAGATATTCCCACCAATGTGAAGTGGCCGATTGTGGGGCTGTGGGGTGGGTGCTTTATCGGCATGATTGCGATGCTGACCCTCTGGGCATTGTTGATTATTGGGATCTCAAAATGACTACAGAAAACTTCCTCGCCATTCAACATGATGCGTCGAAACAATGTTTTTTTGTAATCGTTGAGGCGCAACGTTGCGTGCTTGATTACACACTTCAAGATCAACACATGACGATCACCCACACTGGCGTGCCTGACGCCTTAGGCGGTCGTGGTCTGGCCGCTCAACTCACTAAATTTGCACTCGAATATGCGCGCGCGCAGCACTGGAAGGTGATCCCTCGCTGCAGCTATGCCGCTGTGTACATACAACGCCACGCAGAATACGCGACGCTACTGGCTTAGCCTTACGGCTTCGCACGCCACGCTTGCTATTTCGGCGCTACCTGTGACCTTGTAACCGAGCATCGTGAGATCGGGACCAACTTACCTGACCTATACAACTGACACACCTACAGGCAAACCAGACAGGATCGAAGATGAAGCGACAGAGCCCCTACCTTAGCAACGAGACCGCAATTATCACCGGGGCTGGCAACGGCATTGGTAAAGCTCTGGCGTTCGAAGTGGCCGCCGAAGGGGCGAACGTTTTTTTGATTGATACGGATCAACAAAAGCTAGCCGATACGCTGAGCGAACTGCAGGCCAAAGGCTACCAGGCCAACGCTGCGATGATCGACCTGTCGCTTGCCGGCTCAGCGCAACAAGTACTCGATCAAGCGCGCGCGGCCTTCGGTTCGATTCATATGGTAGTGCACTCAGCGTCTCCGCCACGGCGCGAAGCAGACACGTGGCGCACCGTCACCAGTGACACCTGGGATGCGATGTATCACGTCAATGTGAAATCTGGCTTTGAACTAGCCCGTCTGGTTGGTCAGCACATGATCGAGGAAGGGATTGCCGGGCGGATGGTGTACTTGACGTCACTGCA
>JARXAG010000072.1 GCA_029866055.1 Burkholderiaceae bacterium | reverse complement strand
TCGTTACAGTCGGGCGTGCCGGGCGGCCCATTTTCGGCTGGGGCCAATTTAGAGGCGGCCATGCCTTTGGTGATGAAAGGTGGCCCGCAAGGGGTCGAGCCCTTTGTTCAATTGTTTCAAGACACGATGATGCGCGTCAAGTATGCGCACGTGCCCGTGGTTTGCGCGGTGTCAGGGATCGCCTTGGGGGGCGGTTGCGAGTTGGTACTACAAGCGGCTAGACGTGTCGCTACGATCGAGAGTTATATCGGGCTCGTAGAAATTGGCGTTGGCTTGTTGCCCGCCGGTGGTGGGCTGAAAGAAGCTGCGATCCGGGCTGCGCGTAGTGTTGAAAAAATCGGGCAAGCTCCGGCCGCAGCAAACTTTTTGAATGTCATTACCGCTTCGTTTGAAAATGCGGCGATGGCAAAAGTCTCTGGCTCGGCGCATGAGGCCTTGAAGATGGATTACCTCAGGCCAGAGGACATCATTGTGGCCAATGTGTACGAGTTGTTGGCGCAGGCTCAGGCGCAAGTCAAGGCCATGCACTACGCGGGCTACCGGCCGCCTGTCAAAGCTCCGATCGCCGTGGCAGGTCGGTCGGTAGCCGCCACTGTGATGGGGCAGCTTGTCAATATGCGCGATGGCGGATTTATTTCAGAGCATGATTGTTTCATCGCCAAAAAAATAATCGACATCATCACGGGCGGAGATGTTGAGGCGGGTACGCTGGTGTCTGAAGAGTGGTTGCTCAAGCTTGAGCGCAAAGCGTTTATCGAGCTGATCGCACATCCAAAATCAATCGAGCGCGTGATGGGCCTGTTGCAAGACGGTAAGCCTGTGCGTAATTAGTAAAAAAGTCATTGACCTTGGTGCCGTCACATTTGTAAAAGCAGATGTTCGGCCAGGGTCTGAAATATTCGAGAAAGGATACTGTTTATGAAAGCTCTTCAAGATGCCTATATCGTCGCGGCAACCCGTGCCCCGGTTGGCAAGTCTGGTCGCGGCGCGTTGCGCACCACACGGCCTGATGACCTGTTTGCACAAACGCTTAAACATTTGCTCTCGCAGGCGCCAAGCTTAGATCCAAGCGCCATTGAAGATGTGATTGTCGGTTGCGCCATGCCTGAGGCGCAGCAAGGCTTGAACGTTGCGCGTATCGCGCTGCTCTTGGCAGGGTTGCCTAACACCGTGGGCGGTATCACGATCAATCGTTTCTGCTCTTCGGGGCTGAACGCGATTGCAATGGCTGCCGATCGAATCCGTGTCGGCGAAGCAGACATCATGATTGCGGGCGGTGTCGAGTCGATGAGCATGGTACCTATGAGCGGCAACACCCCGTCTTTATCGCCTGATATTTTTAAAGATGAAAATATTGGCATTGCCTACGGCATGGGGTTAACCGCTGAAAAGGTTGCCCAGCAATGGAAAGTGAGTCGCGAGGCGCAAGACGCTTTCGCACTGGCCTCACATCAAAAAGCCTTGGCGGCGCAAGCCGCAGGTGAATTCAACGCTGAGCTGTTTGCGGTTCAAGTCGCACAGCGCAAAATGAATCTGGCGCTCGGTGAAGTCGATGTGTCGTGGCAGTCTTTTACCCAAGACGAAGGCCCGCGCGCCGATACTTCACTTGAGGGCCTAGCGAAGTTACGGGCGGTGTTTGCAGCCAAAGGCAGTGTGACCGCTGGTAATAGTTCGCAGACGTCAGATGGCGCCGGCGCGCTGCTCATCGTGAGCGAAAAAGCGTTGAAGCAATTTAACCTGACCCCGCTGGCGCGGTTTGTCAGCTTTGCAATTAAAGGCGTCGCGCCAGAGATCATGGGCATTGGTCCTAAAGAGGCGATCCCCGCTGCCTTGCGCTTGGCTGGCTTGAAGCAAGACGCCATCGATTGGATCGAACTGAATGAGGCATTTGCGGCTCAAGCGGTTGCAGTCATGCAAGAGCTGCAACTTGATCCCGCTAAAGTGAATCCTTTGGGTGGTGCAATCGCTCTGGGGCACCCCTTAGGGGCCACGGGTGCGATTCGTAGCGCGACGGCGATTCATGCCTTGCATCGTCGTAACTTGAAATACAGCATGGTGACCATGTGCGTGGGAACAGGCATGGGCGCGGCGGGGATTTTTGAGCGCTGTTAAGCGCGGTGAGGAAATGAAAAACTGCCGCGAGTTGAAAGATTCGCGGCAGTTTTTTCATTGTCTTGCGCGCCCAATCACTTTTTTACAAGCTTTGTGGGGCGCTAAACGGATTGCTTAGAACCTCCAGCCCACACCGACCATGACATCCATCCCTGTTGCATTCACGGTGCCGCTCAGTTGCGCGTACGGGACGGTGACGTTGCTGTAGTTGGCATAGTTGAACTCAGCATAGCCGTACAGGCTACCCGAGATCACTTGCTTGTAACCAACACCTAAGGCGTAGCCGCTTAGGGTACTTGAGGCCTTGCCAAAGGATTCTGAGTCGGTGTTTGCAGTGGCGCCCGTATAACCAACTTTGGCGTAAACGAGCTTCTCTTTGTCGAGCGCGTAACCTGGTTGAAGCGTGATGCTGTAGATATTAGCCACGTT
Source organism: Burkholderiaceae bacterium (assembly GCA_029866055.1). Classification (GTDB taxonomy): domain Bacteria; phylum Pseudomonadota; class Gammaproteobacteria; order Burkholderiales; family Burkholderiaceae_B; genus Zwartia. The sequence continues at coordinate 6,752 of JARXAG010000072.1, read as the reverse complement.
ATACGTGCCAGGGCCGGTGGTTGTGCCGCGAGGGGTGCTGATTAAAACAGCATAGTCAGCCGAGGGGCTGGTGCCGGGTGAGATTGTCGCGGCGAAGCCGAGGCTCCAAGGGCCAGAGATTGCAAGCGTGTAGCCTGCAGAGACGCTACCAATAACCGTGTTGATGTCTTTTTTTGTAGCGTCGTAAGAATAGGCACCCGTGTATTTGCCACCTGAAAAACCAGGGATAAAAGTGGCCGCGCCAACTCCAGCGTGAACCCAAGGGCCTTGCCAAGCCTCTGCTTGTGCCTGCGCTGTTTGACTGAGCATGCCAAGCAAACCTGTTGTGGCAATTGCAGCGATTCGTTTCAATTTATTCATGCTAGCTTCCTGTTGCGAGTAATAATACGTAATTTAGTCCATTGATCTGTATGGACTTTTAAGACAAGTGATGTTTCGGACAGCTAGGCATGCGTGAATGATAAAGTGGTTGAGTGCGTTGAACAACTGGCACTATCCCTAACGGGGGCCCTGTGTGTTTGACAGTAAAACAGTAAAAAGTCATAATAGCGGGCTTGGGGCTGGTAGCTCAGTTGGTTAGAGCAGCGGACTTTTAATCCGTTGGTCGCGAGTTCGAGTCTCGCCCAGCCCACCAAGGTTGTTTTAAAAAAAATTTATGACTGACTTAACGGTGAGTCATTTTTTTTGTCAGCTATTTCACAGACACACCACATTCACTGGCAACGTCTTCCACTTTTAAGACATCAGCGCCACCCTACTCACTTAAAACGATAGCTTTTGGCATTTTTGTTCCTGTTTTTTGAAAGTTCGTATTGCATAACCTTGGTGGTCAATCTATTGCTACAGAAAACTAACAAATTTCCATCGGGAGGTTCGGATCCATTGCCCATTCGCTAAGAGAATTATCATAAATAAAAATATTTTCAAATCCTAGTTGGTAAAGAATAAAAGCATTTAATGAAGCCGCTATGCCACCACCGCAGTAATTTATGATTTTCAGATTAGACGAGATGTTTTGGTCTTGAAATATTTTTAAGGCGGTTTTGGGTGAAACGAACTTGCCGGAGTCAGGCTCTACGAGCGTATGAAATGGAATATTCAGACTACTTGTAATGTGCCCAGGGCGTCCGTAGCGTTTGCTATGACCCCAGTGAATATCAGCAGTTAAGGCGTTAATGAGAACCGATTTGTCATCATAAATGGATGCCAAAACATGCTCCCTACCCACAAATATCTCAGGCTTATCCTCAGAATCGAAATCGGCTGCCGGAAAACACGTTAACGTTTGCTCAGTCGGCATACCTAGACGCTTCCACTCGGAAAATCCACCATTCAAAATGCTAACTTTTTTATACCCAAGTACATAGATCATCCACCAAATCCGAGTTGCCCATTGCACACCGTTTCTAGAGTACAAAATAATATGATGAGGATCGCCAATGCCAAGCTGTTTCAAGCAATAAGCAAGATGTGATAACTTTGGCAAAGTAAAGCTGTATGGACTATCTGTATTAGATAAGTCATTTTGAAGATCCAAATACGCAGATTTAGTGATATGTTCTTTTTTATATTCTGTCAATCCGCTCACGACATCATAAGGTTTTGATGGGTGATCATCGGTGTAATGAAGATATGTAGAGCAATCATAAATCCGTATCGATTGGTCATCGATGTGGTCTTTTAACCAATCACAGTCAACAATTGCATTGCTGTGCTTCCATTGGGCAGAATCAACCATCGATTAACTTCCTTTTTAAATATTTCGATAACTTGTGCGACACACTAAAATTATGTCATTGATTTACAAAAGTAAAAACCAGAGTTTTCCACTTTTAATCCGTTGGTCGCGAGTTCGAGTCTCGCCCAGCCCACCAAGTGCAAAACGACCCGCGAGGTCGTTTTTTTTTGCGGTCGCTTTTTCGATGCTAAGTTTCTGAGCACTGCCTTGAGCCATCCCACCTACGCCCGTGTTTTCGTAAAGACGAGTCGGTTGGCTCAGATCTTTGATCAGTCGAGTTGCAAGCCGATTTTTTTAACAAGCTCGCCCCATTTATTTTGTTCAGCGGTGATCCTTGCCTCGGTCTGCGCGGGTGTGGCGTGAATCACGTCTAGACCAATATTAGAGAAGGCTTTCTGGGTCTCGGGAGTGTCTAAGGCTTGGTTGATCAGCTGGTTCAGTTTGTTGACGATCGGTGCCGGTGTTTTGGCTGGCACCAGAATGATGTACCAAGATTCAAACACAAAATCTTTGACCCCTTGTTCGGCGATCGTCGGGATATTCTCTAAACCTTTGATGCGCGTGGTTGAGGTGACGCCTATGGCTTTGAGTCGCCCGGCTTGAACCAAAGGCTCTGCCACTTGAGGGCTATAGAAGCCGACTTGTACGCGACCACTGACGATGTCCTTGACGGAGTCGGCCGTCCCTTTGTAGGGAATGTGCAGCATGTTCGTTTGAGTACTGTCTCTAAACAATTCAGCAGCCATATGTGGGTTACTCGCCTGGCCGCCCGAGGCAAACGACAAACCGCCTGGTTTTGCCTTTGCCAGGGCGACAAGTTGCTGTACATCGTTCACACCCAAGTCAGGGTTCACCGTGAGTACCATTGGGCTTTTTGCAAAGGCCGCGACGGCGGTAAAGTCTTTGAGTGCATAGCCACTCGTTTTGGCAAAGATTTGAGGATTTAAGGTGTGCGTTAAACCTCCGTTCACAATCATTGTGTAGCCGTCAGGTTCAGCGCGAGCCACCTGGGCGCTGCCGACATTGCCGCCCGCGCCGGGTCGGTTCTCGACAACTGCGGGCTGCCCAGTGAGTCGGCTTAGTTCGCGGCCAACCACGCGTGCGATAGCATCAGTTGGCCCGCCTGGTGTAAACGGAACAATGACTTGCAAGCTGCGTGAGGGAAACTCTTGCGCTTGCGCAGTGACAACACCGACACTGAGTTGTACGGTAAGGGCCAGGGCAAGCGGTGCTAACAGACGGATTGTGTGCATGAGCGATCTCGATAAGGGATGGTCAAAAGGTAGTTAGACTGCGTTGAAGATGCGGGCGCCTAATGAGGCATTTGCTTTGCGATAGCGGGTTTCATCACCCAGAATTTGTGTGCGAATCATCACTCTTGGCTGATCGGCGCGATAGCCACCGGTCGCTAAATGGATGCTTGCACAGTTGTCCCACATCAGGGTGTCACCCACTCGCCACTGGTGGCGATATTCAAATTGTTCTTGCTCTTGATGCGTAAACAAAAAATCAAGTAGGTCGCGACTCTCTTGCTTGGGTAGCCCTAGAATTTTGGTGGTTAAGCCTCGATTCACGTAAATGCACTTGCGGCCCGTCCATGGGTGACGTAACACAACAGGATGAACAACCGGTGGTTTTTCTTTGCGTTGCGCATCGGTAAAAGGTTTGCGCATTGAGCCGGGACGCGCAAGCATATGCGTCCAGAGATTTTCAAAATCATGCACGGCTTCGAGTGAGTCGAGTTTTTCTCTGAGGGTTGAGGGTAGTGCTTCGTACGCTGCATACATGCTGCGAAATGCCGTATCGCCCAGAGGACGCCCGTCTTTAACAGGCACCTGATGCGCATGCAAAATGGTGGCTCGTCCCGAGATCAAGTTGTAAGACATATCAGTATGCCATTCTTGACCCGCGTCTGCTAAGCCTTGCGGTTTTCCGTCGATCAGCACATTCGATAAAGTCATGACTTGCGGGTACGCAGCGTTCTGAAAGGCCTTTGAAATATTAATTTCAAGTGGTCCAATTTTTTTGGCCCAATTCACCAGCTGCTCAGAGTCGTAAGGTTCGCCCGAGACGCAGACGACCAAATATTGATTCAGGGCATCACTGATCTGTTGAGCGGTCTGATCATCTACGCCGGCCCGAATGTCGACGCCCTCAATGCGACAGCCAAAGGGGTATTGCGCAGATGGCGTGATTTGCAAGCCCGACATGACAGTCTCCTATTTTTGTTATTCAACAAGTTAGCACACTCACAGCGCTCGTTAAAAGCCTTGCTTGACACACGTAGCGGTGACTAGTAAAACGGTAGCTAGCCGGAGACAAATTAAGAGGTGCTCAGCGCCTCGGACTGACAGTCAAAAAACGTATAAGGGACGAACCATGTTTGCAGCACCCCCCGCAGTAGAGGCGCGCGTTTTCGCGAAAATCCCGGACAGACTTTCAAAAATAGGCCAGCGCTCAGCCTTTGCAGATGTGCAATTTCATGGCGCCGAAACGCCTCACTTTATTGAAGGCCCGTCGTTTGACCGTCAGGGCAATTTGTTTGTCACCGACATCCCTTTTGGCCGGGTTTTTAAAATCACACCTAGTGGCGATGTGAGTGTCGTGGTTGAGTACGACGGCGAGCCAAATGGTTTGAAGTTTCACCAAGATGGTCGTGCGTTTATTACCGACCATAAACACGGCCTGATGGTGTTGGATGTTAATACAGGCAAGATTGAGCCCTTTTATGATCGCCCACTGTTAACGCGTTTTCGCGGTGTGAATGATTTGTTCTTTGGGGCGCAAGGCGACATTTACTTTACCGATCAAGGTCAAACTGGTCTGCACGATCCCAGTGGGCGCCTGTATCGCTTACGTACCAACGGGCAACTAGATTGCATTTTGGATAACATCCCTAGCCCTAATGGCTTGGTTCTCAATGGCGATGAAAATATCGTGATGCTTGCCGTCACCCGCGCTAACTGTGTTTGGCGCGTGCCTCTGATGAAAGACGGCACAACCAGTAAAACGGGGATGGCGATTCAGATGACCGGGGGCTTTGGCCCAGACGGCATGGCGATTGACGCTGAAAATAATTTGGCAGTGTGTCACGTTGGTCTTGGTGTGGTGTGGCTCTTTAGCGCCTTGGGTGAACCCATGCTGCGTATCAACTCGCCGACGGGTAAATTGGTCACGAACTGCGCTTATGGCGGTAAAGATAACAAGCAACTGTTTATTACCGAGTCAAAAACTGGCACGATCTTAGTGGCAGATATGCCGGTTCAAGGCCGTACGATGTTTTCGCATATGTAATGGCAACTCACTCAAGATGACGATGCCAAGCCTAAAAGAAAAAATACGTGACAAACGGCCTTTGCTAGGCGGGTTTATTTTTTCGAGCGACTCGAATATCTCTGAGTTGTATGCTGAAGCTGGCTACGATTTTGTGATTATCGACACCGAGCATGCGCTCAATGATTTGCGCATTGTGCAGACTCATGTGCGTGCCTGTGCAGCCGCGGGGATCCACGCACTCGTCAGACTTGGTGCTGCAAATTATGCCGATGGCTCGCGCTTGTTAGATGCGGGTGTTGAAGGTTTAATGATCCCGCATCTTGGGCATGACGTGCGCGCCAATAACGTTGTGCAGTCGATGAAATATTGGCCTGAGGGTAGTCGTGCCACCTGCACCGGTGTGCAAATTGCAGGCTACGGACAAAGAGATTTTGCCCAAGCCGTTGCGCAGTCTAATCAAAATGTTGTCGCAGTTGGATTGGTTGAAGATCAAGCTTGCGTTGAGCGCATTGAACAGGTGCTTGAAGAGAATCCAGTCGATTGGATTATGCCGGGCCCTGCGGATTTGGCCTCATCGTACGGGCTGCACGGGCAGTTAACCCACCCTACCATTCAAGACGCGGTGAGTCGGATTATCGTTGCTGCGCAAGTGCGGCAGATTAAGGTTGGGGTGTACGTCAACGAACTAAGCGAAATTGAGACTTGGAAAAGTCGTCAAATTGATTTTTTTGTGCACGCGATTGATTACAAGATTTTGGGCAGGGCACTACGCGCCGCTGCTTTGGATTTTCAGCGACGAGTGTTGAGCTAACTTTTTAAAGAGAGAATCTGTATGCAATTTAAAGAAGGCTTTGTTGACTCGTTGTATTACAACGTTTTGGATATGACCCCTGAGTGGGTCGAGCAACCTGAAACAATTATTTTTCATCACGGCGTTGGCGCAAATACCGAAATTTGGGCCGAGTGGCTGGCGGTGCTTGGGTTGAATTATCGGATCGCACGTTTTGATATGCGCGGTTTTGGTCGATCTACCGACAAACCTGCTGGCAACCTCACGTTTGATCAATTGATAAAAGATATCTCGCTGATTGCCGATACGGTGGGTGTTCAGAAGTTTCATTTGGTGGGCGAGTCAATCGGAGGCACTGCTGCGCTCGCCTATTCACTGCAACATCCTGACCGTTTGCACTCGTTGACCCTTACCAACACCGCATTTCGCGGTGGCGTGATTCAAAATGTCGTTGAGTGGGATACTTTGCTCAAAGAACAGGGCGGGGCAGCTTGGTCAAAACGCCTGATGCCGCGGCGGTTTCATGATGACGCAAAGATGTCACCCGCAAAGCGCGCTTGGTACGAGAAGCAACAAGGTGCTCATCCCATTGAGTCGATTATTGTGGCGCGCGATATTTTGGTGGGCGCGGATCTGGGCCCTAAATTGGGCGAAGTGAATTTACCGGTTCTGCTACTACACGCCGATGGCAGCCCATTTATTGCGGTCGATCAAATGGCTGAAATGCACAGCAAGTTACCAAACTCTGAGTTTCATGTGTTTAACCATGCGCGCCATGGCTTACCGTTTTCGCATGCGAAAGAATGCGCGCAGGTCATGCTTGAGTGGCTTGAACGTCGAGCGGCAAGGTTGTAGAGTATCGACCGATAGCTCACCCTAGACGGGAGCGGGGAGAGCTGTTGTGGCAAGGTCGGTCACGTAGGCTAGACGAGGGTTGGGTGAGCTGTG